>DATEJJ010000255.1:0-26257 GCA_035278125.1 Rugosimonospora sp. | reverse complement strand
ATCTCCCCCGCGGTCGCCCGCGCCAGGGCGGGCGCCGGCGTCTCCTCGATGAGTTTCTGGTGGCGCCGCTGCACGGAGCAGTCGCGCTCGCCGAGGTGCACCACGTTGCCGTACCGGTCGGCGAGGATCTGCACCTCGACGTGGCGCGCGGTCTCCACGTAGCGCTCCAGGTAGACCTCCGGGTTGCCGAAGGTCGCGTTGGCCGCCGCGCGGGTCTCGCGGTACGCCGCGGGAAATTCGTGGCGGTCCCGGACGATGCGCATGCCACGGCCGCCGCCACCCGCCGATGCCTTGATTATCAGCGGGTACCCGATGCCGTCCGCTGCCACGCGCGCCGCCGCCTCGTCGCTGCCGCACGCGGCGCCGGGCAGCACCGGCAGCCCCACCTCGGCGAACACCTGCCGGGCCGTGGACTTGTTGCCCAGCCGGGTCATCACCGCGCTCGGCGTGCCGATGAAGGTGATGCCGCTGGCCTCGCAGACCTCGGCGAAGTCCGCGTCCTCGGAGAGGAACCCGTAGCCGGGGTGGATCGCGTCGGCTCCGGTCAGCCGGGCCGCCTCGATGATGGCCGGGATGTTCAGGTAGCTGCGCCGGCTCGGCGACGGTCCGATGTGGACAGCCCGGTCGGCGAGCCGGACCGCGGTCGAGTCCCGGTCGGCGGTCGAGTACACGGCGACGGTACGCAACCCCATCTCCCGGCAGGTACGCGCGATGCGTACCGCGATCTCGCCCCGGTTGGCGATGAGCACCGTCGAGATCACGTGCCGGCCCCGGTATGGTCGGCGGGCCGGATCCCGATCAGCCGCTGCTCGTACTCGACGGATTCGCCGTTGCCGGCCAGGATCTCCACGACCGTACCCGCGCACTCGGCCTCGATCGGGTTCATCAGCTTCATCGATTCGAGGATCGCCACCTGCTGCCCCCGCTCCACCAGCGAACCCGGCGACACGAACGGCGGCGCACCCGGCTCCGGCGCGGCGTAGAAGGTCCCCACCGTCGGCGCGCACACGAAGTGCAGCCCCTCGGTAGGGTCGTCGACCACCGGCACCGGTTGGCTGGCGGGCACAGGCAGGCCGGGCACCGGCGCGGCCCACTCCAGGTCCACCACGATGTCCCCGCGCTGCACCCGGACCCGGCTGGGCACGGCGACCACAGTGGACACCAGCCGCACCGCGTTCTGGCACACCTCTTCGAGCCCCGGATCGGGCTGGTACTCACGCATCGGTAACCTCCCCCAGATCCCCGTACGCGCGGAACCGCCGGCGGCGGTCCCGGCGCAGCGCCTCGCGCGGCACGCGCCGCAGCCGCGCGAACGCGGCACCGACCGACAGCCGCAGGAACTCGGCCGCGGCCGCCGGGTCCGCGTGCGCGCCGCCCTCGGGCTCGGGCACCACACCGTCCACAATGCCCAGTCGCAGCAGTTCCCGGGAGTCCAGCCGCAGCGCCGACGCCGCGCGCGGCGCCGCCTCCGCGTTCATCCACAGGATCGACGCGCACCCCTCCGGGCTGATCACCGAATAGAACGCGTTCGCGCACGCGAAGACCTGATTGGCCACGCCCAGCGCGAGCGCGCCGCCGCTGCCGCCCTCGCCGGTGACCACCGCGACCACCGGTACCGTCAGCCGGGACAGCAGGCGCAGGTTCTCCGCGATCGCCACCGACTGCCCCCGCTCCTCTGCCTCGGCACCCGGGTACGCCCCCGGCGTGTCGATCAGCGTGAGCACCGGCAGCCGCAGCTTCTCCGCCAGGCGCAGCAGCCGGGCGCACTTGCGGTACCCCTCCGGCGACGCCATCCCGAACCGGCGCGCCACCAGGTCCCGCGTCGTGTGGCCCTTCTGGTGCCCGAGCAGCAGCACCGGTACGCCGTCCAGCCGCCCGATGCCACCCACGATCGCGGGGCAGTCCCCACCCATCCGGTCGCCGTGCAGCTCCTGGAACCCGTCCAGGATCCGGTGCGCGTAGTCCAGAGTGGTCGGTCGACCGGAGTGGCGGGCCAGCTTCACCACCCGCCACGGGTCGAGCACCGGCAACCTCCCCGGATCGGTCAGCAGCGGCGAGGAGTCCGGCGGCACCGGCTCCGGCGCGGCACCGGCCACCCGCAGCACCCGCTCCAGCATCGGCCGCAGCGAACCGCGCGGAACCACGCCGTCGACCAGGCCGCCCCGGAACAGGAACTCGGCGGTCTGGAAGCCAGCGGGCAGCCGTTTGCGGATGGTCTGCTCGATCACCCGCGGCCCGGCGAAGCCCAGCCGGGCACCCGGCTCCACCACGATCACGTCGGCGAGCGTGGCGAACGAGGCCGCCACGCCACCGTACGTCGGCTCGGTCACCACCGAAACGGTGAGCACACCGGCCTCGTCCAGCTCGGCCAGAGCCTGCGCGGTCTTGGCCATCTGCATGAGCGCGAGCACGCCCTCCTGCATGCGGGCGCCACCGGACGCGGTGACCAGCAGCAGCGGTACCCGCTCCGCGAGCGCCGTCTCCGCGGCCCGGGTGATGAGTTCACCCACCGCCGAGCCCATGCTCCCACCCAGGAACCGGAAGTCCATGATGGCCGCGACCACCGCGTGACCGGCGAGCGTAGCGCGCACGCACAGCACCGCCTCGTCCATGCCGGTCTTCTCCCGCGCCTGCTCCAGCCGGCGCGGGTACGCCAGCGTGTCCACGAAGCCGAGCGGGTCGGACGGGCGCAGCCGCACCGGCAGCGGGCTCGCGCTACCCGGGTCGAGCAGCTGCGCCACCCGGTCCCACGCACTCAACCGGGCGTGGTGCCCGCAGTCCGGGCAGACCCGGTGGTCGCGCCGGTACCGCTTCTCGTACACCAGCACGGCGCAGCGGCCACACCGTACCCAGTCCGCGGTCAGGACCGGCGGCTCTACGGTCTGTGTCACAGTGTTCGCTCCCCCAGGTCGGCCCACAACCGGCGCTCGACCGTGGTCGGGGCGGTGTCGGACAGGCGCTCCGGGTGCCCGGGGGCGATACCCGCCGGCACCTCGGGCGCCACAGTGGACTTCGGGACCGGACGCCCGGCCGCGCGCCGCCAGCGCTCGTCGTAGGCGAAGACCTCCGGCGGCAGCACCGGACTGAGCCAGATCCCCGCACGCAGCACCCGCAACACGAACGCCCCCAGGCCGCGCAGCCCGCCGGTCATCTCAGGCGCCGCCGTCCACATTGATGGTCTCGCCGGTCAGGTACCCGGCCGCCGGGCTGGACACGAACACCACCACCTCGGCCACCTCCGCCACCTGCCCCAGCCGCTTGAGACTGGTCATGTTGCGGTACATCTGGTACCGCTCCGGCGGCAACGTGGCCGCCTCCTCCGTCTCGATCACACCGGGCGCGACGACGTTGACCCGGATGCCGCGCGGCCCGAGCTCCTTGCACATCGACCGGGTCAGCCCGACCAGCCCGGCCTTGCTGGCCGTGTAGTGCGAGCGCAGCGGCACGCCCACCGTCGCCACCTTCGAGCCGATGAACACAATGGACGAACCGTCGCCCAGCAGCGGCAGGCAGGACCGGGCCACCAGGAAGGCACCGGTGAGGTTGGTGTCGACGATCCGCCGCCACTCGTCCAGGGTCAGCTCGGCGAAGGGTACATGGCTGATCACCCCGGCGTTGTGCACTACCGCGTCCAGCCCACCCAGGCGGGTACGGCACTCCTCGACCAGCCGCGCCACATCCTCGGTACGCGACACGTCGGCCTTGACCAGCCGGTGCCCGCCACCCGTCGCGGCCAGCTCCCTGGCCAGGCTCTCCGCGGCGGGGCCGTCCTGCCGGTGGCAGCCGACCACCTGCGCTCCACTCTGGACGAACGCCCGGGTGATGGCCAGCCCGATCCCCCGGGTACCCCCGGTGACCAGCACCCGCTTGCCTTTCATGTCAACGGACATCAGTGATCCCCCTTCACAGCAGGAAGCCGACCGCCGCCGCGTTGCACACCAGCGCCAGCACGGCCAGGACGGTACGGGTCAGGTTCCACGCGGCCCAGGTGCGCCGCGGGTCGCGCTGCTCGAAGTCCTCCGGCAGCGCCTTGGCGTCCAGCGACATCACCCACCGCTTGATGGGTACGTTGCGGGTCAGCGAGACGGTCATCACCGCCGCGACCACCACCGCGCCCGCGCCGAACAGCCACCGCGCCGAGGTGCTGCCCGACTCCAGCGCCAGCGCCACGTCGGCGATCCCGGTCAGCGCCATGCAGATCGGCTGCAGCGGCTCGAACCGCCTACCCCAGAACTGCTGCGCCTGCACGTACCGCTGGGCCGGCATGATGAGCAGGAACGGTACGCCCGCCACGGCCGACCACAGCAGGATGCCGGCGGCCAGCCCGTTGGCCACGAGCAGCGGCGGTACCACGAGACGGGCGATCATGTGGCCGCGCTCCCCACCGTCTCGGCGGCCCGCGCCTCGACCAGTTCCCGGATGCGCGCCATCTGCACCGCCGTGTTGGCGTTGAGGCGGTCGGTCATCGCCGCGTCGTCCAGTGGCGCCTCCGGCCGCATCGCGAAGTCCTGGATCCAGCGCATCTCCACGCCGTCGGGCGCCTGCCGGTAGGACCAGAGGATCTGCATGTACGCGAACCAGCCCGGCTCGACCCGGTGCGCGCGGACGGTACGGGTCGCCGCGCTGACCGTACGCTGCGACACCCAGCTCCACGCGTTGCCCGCCTCGTCCGGGTGCATGGTCAGCCGGAAGCGCACCGTGTCGCCGTGGCGCTCCAGCACGTCCGCCGCCGCGTACTCGCTGAACAGCCACGGCCAGGTGGTGACGTCGTTCGTCATCGCCCACACCAGGTCCATCGGCGCCTGGATGGTGACGGCGTTGTCGGTGTGCCCGGCCATCTCAGACCCTCGCCGCGATCCGGTCGTTGACGTACGCGATGGCCGCGCGCGGCGTCTCCAGCGCGACCGCCGCATCGTCCGGAATGGACGTCGCGTACTCGCGCCCGATCTGGCTCGCCAGTTCCAGCTGGGCCAGCGAGTCGTAGCCCAGGTCCCGGAACGGCACGTCGACGATGTCGGTGTCCAGGATCCCGGGGGTCGCCTCGCCGGCACACGCCCGCAGGATGCGGCGCAGGTCGTCCATGGTGAACTCGGTCATTGCCCTTCTCCCCTTGTTCTCGTTCGCCGGTCGGCACGGGTGACCACCAGTGCCGAGTTGAATCCGCCCCACCCGCGCGCCACCACGAGCGCGGTACGCATCGCCGCCTGGCGCGGCTCGACCACAAGGTCCAGCGCCGCGTCCCCGGCGAGCTGGTCGACACCGGTCGTCGGCGGGATCACCCCGGCCCGCATCGCGATCAGCGCGGTGGCGACGTCCAGCGCGGCGCCGCCCGCGTACAGCCGGCCGGTCATCGTCTTCGGCGCCGTCACCGGTACGCCGTACGCGCCGAACAGGTCCACGAGCGCGCGCGCCTCCACCCGGTCCAGCTCCGGTACGCCGGCCGCGTCCGCGAACACGACGTCGATGTCGGACGGGGTGCAGCCCGCGTCGGACAGGGCCGACAGGATGGCCCGGGCGAGCGTGGGTGGCCGGCCGGCGCCCGGGGGCGGGTCGAAGGTGGCCGCGTACCCGAGCACCTCGCCGTACGGGAGCTGGCCCCGGGAGCGCTGGTGGAAGGTGTCCGCCCGCTCCAGCACGAGCATCGCGCCGCCCTCGCCGGGCAGGTACCCGCACGCCTCCGCGTCGAACGGCACGTACCCGCGGATCGGGTCGTCCCGCTGGCTGAGCCGCCCGTTGGAGAGCTGGGCGACCAGGCCGTACGGGCAGAGCGAGGCGTCCGTACCGCCGGTCACGACCAGGCGCGCGCCGCCGCGGACCAGCCGCCGCGCGTGCGCGACCGCGTCCAGCCCGCCGGCCTGCTCGGTCGCGATGACCCCGCACGGGCCGCGCATGCCGTACCGGATGGAGATCTGGCCGGTGGTCGCCGCGTAGAACCAGGCGATCGACTGGTACGCGCCGACGTGGTTGGGGCCGCGGCTCCACAGCCCCTCGATCTCCCGCTGGCCGAACTCGGTACCGCCGGAGGAGCTGCTGGTCACCACCGCCATCTCGTACTCGGGCAGCCGGCCCGGGTCCACTCCGGCGTCGGCGAGAGCGAGTTCCGCGGCGGCCAGCCCGAGGTGGGTCCAGTGGTCGGTCTGCGCTATCAAGCGACTTGGTACCCGGTCCGCGGCGGTGAAGTCGCGCACCTGCCCGGCCAGGCGCACCGGGTACCCGCTGGCGTCGAAGCGGCGGATCGTGGTGATCGCGCTGCGCGCGGCCAGCATCGCCGCCCAGTGGTCGTCCGCCCCGATGCCGGTCGGCGCGACGATGCCGATCCCGGTCACCACCGCGCGGTTCATGGCCGTGCCCCGGACGGCTCGTGCAGCAGCATCGCGGTCTGGAAGCCGCCGAACCCTGAGCCGACACTCAGCACGGTACGCAGCCGCCGCTCCCGCGCGTGCAGCGGCGTGTAGTCCAGGTCGCACTCGGGGTCGGCGGTGTGCAGGTTCGCCGTCGGCGGTACCACCTGGTGCTTGAGCGCCAGCGCGCAGGCGGCCACCTCGATCGAGCCGATCGCACCCAGCGAGTGCCCGATCATCGATTTGATTGAACTGATCGGCACCTGCCACGCGTGCTCCCCCAGCGCGGTCTTGAAGGCCGCCGTCTCGTGCCGGTCGTTCTGCTTGGTACCGGAGCCGTGCGCGTTGACGTAGTCGACCGCCTCCGGCCGTACCCGCGCCTGGTCCAGCACGATCCGGATCGCCTCGGCCATCTCCCGCCCGTCCGGCTTCAGCCCGGTCATGTGGAACGCGTTGCTGCGGCTGGCGAACCCGGTGATCTCGGCGTACCCGGGCGCCTGCCGTTCGCGCGCGCGCTCGGCGTCCTCCAGCACCAGCACCGCCGCGCCCTCGCCGAGCACGAAGCCGTCCCGGTCGCGGTCGAACGGGCGGGAGGCGTGCGCCGGGTCCTCGTTGGCGGGCGAGGTGGCCCGGATCGCGTCGAAGCACGCCACGGTGATGGGGGAGATCGGCGCGTCGGTCGCGCCGGCGATGACCACGTCGGCGCTGCCCTCGCGGATCAGCTCGGCACCGTGCCCGACCGCGTCCAGCCCCGAGGTGCAGCCGGTGGAGATGAGCGCCACCGGCCCCTCGGCGCCCACGCACCAGGCCACCTCGACCGCGAACGTGCTGGGCACCATGTACCCGTACAGCTGCGGTACCCCGTACTCGTGGTTCACCACCCAGCGGCGGCCACCGTCGCTGAGGACGACGTACTCCTCCTCCAGGCCCATGGTGGCGCCCACCGCGCTGCCGATGCTCACGCCCAGCCGCGCCGGATCCAGCTGCCCCAGGTCGATCCCGCTGTCCGCCACCGCTTCCCGGGTGGCCACCACGGCGAACTGCCCGGCCCGGTCCATCCGCCGGATCTCCTGCGGGGACAGGCCCTCCTCGGCCGGGTCGAAGTCGCACTCGGCGGCGATGCGGGACCGGAACCCGGTGGGGTTGAACAACGAGATCGGTCGGGTGGCCGTCTCGCCGGCGGTGAGCAGGCCCCAGAACGCCTTGCTGCCGATACCGCCCGGCGCCACCACCCCGATGCCGGTGATGACCACTCTGCGCGGGCCGGACATGCTAGCCGACCTCGGGGTTGCTGGTGGCCAGCACCGGCCGCTCGGTGTCGACGTGGCCCAGGTCCGGCCGCGGCGCCAGCGGCCCGAGGTGGAACACCGCCTCGACCGTCTCGCCGCCCCGGTTCTCCGCCCGGTGGCGCATGCCGATCGGTACCATCAGCGAGTCACCCGGAGCCAGCTCGACCTCGGTACCGTTGATCCGCATGACGAGCAGCCCGCGCACGACGTACAGGAACTCCTCGGAGTACGGGTGGTAGTGCTCGGTCACGTACTCGCCGGGCGCCAGGGTCAGCACCCCGGTGAAGCCGGCGGTCGCGCCGACCGTCTTGGGGCTCAGCAGCACCCGGATGTCGCCGCCGCGCTTGCGGTTCGGCGCGACGCCCGCGGCGGACACCTTGACCGGGATGTTCTCGGACACGTTGTCTCCTCAGGACTTCCGCGCGACGACCAGCGTGTCGTGGTCGTCCAGCGCGACGGAGCGGACGTCGGCGAAGCCGGCCGCCGAGAGCCACTGTCCACACTCGGCAGTGGTGTACTCGGAGCCGCCGGGCGTGGCGAGCAGCATGTTGAGACTCACCAGGAGGCTGGACGCCTTCTCCCGGCGGTCGTCGTCGATCATCGGGTCGTAGATGAGCAGTGTGCCGCCCGGGCGCAGCGCCTGGCCGGCGCGGGCGACGAGGGTACGCCGTTCCGCCTCCGGCCAGTCGTGCAGGACGTGGCCGAACATCAGCACGTCGGCGGCGGGCAGCGGGTCGTTGAAGAAGTCGCCCTGATGGAAGGTGAGCTTGCCGGACAGGCCCTGCTGCGCCATGTGCTCGTCGAAGACCTCGCGCACCGGCGGCAGGTCGAACACCGCGCCGCGCAGGTGCGGGTGGGCCTTGACCAACCGGGCCGCGATGTTGCCCCGGGCGCCGCCCACGTCCACGAAACTCTCCACAGTGGACCAGTCGAAGCGCTCGGCCAGCCGCGCGGCCAGCGGCGCGTTCAGGTAGTCCATGCCGACCATGTACATCCGCCAGGTACCCGTGTCCCGGTACTGCTCGGTGAACATGGCCGCGGAGTGGCGGGTGCCGTTCTGCGGCTCCCCGGTGCGCAGGCCCTCGGCCAGCCGGTCCCACCGGGCGTCGGCCATCCGGAGGAAGCGCCCCAGGTAGGACGGCTGCTCCGGGTCGAGGAACTGCGCCGCGACCGCGGACGACCGGTACCCGCCGCCGTCGCGCTCCAGCATGCCGAGCGCGACCAGCGCGTCCAGGAAGTCCCGGGCACCGCGCGGGTGCAGCTCCAGCCGCTGGCGCAGTTCGTCGCCGGTCCACGTGCGCTGCGCGCAGAGCGTGAATACACCCATCTCGGCCGCGGTGAGGATCGTCTTGCGGCTGAAGAACGCGATGCCCAGCTGCCAGATGCCCCGGGCGTCCGGCTCCGCGGCGGTGTTCCGTTCGATGGCGGTCGTCATGTGCCTCTACCTCCTGCAGGGCTGAATGTCAGCCGGGTACCGGCGCGTCCAGTGGCGCCGCCCGGAAAGGGTCTGGTGAAACACTGAGCAGTCCGGCCAGCCGGGCACGCGAGGCGGCGAGCGCACCGGCGATGATGAATGAGAGGAGACCGAAGATGAGGTAGTACCCATCGGTCGGAAGTACGACGGTAAGCCGCACAAGCTGGCTCCCGGCCCCGGCGCCGAGCGCGGCGGACAGCCACCACAGGCCCATCATCTGGCTGGCGAAGGCTTCCGGCGCCACGGCGACGGTCACGCTCAACCCGACCGGGGCGAGCGCGAGTTCACCCGCGGACAGCAGCGCGTACGTGGCCACGAGCCAGAGCGGCGAGACCGGGCCGTGCTGCGCCAGGTGCGCCGCCACCGCCATGACCAGGAAGGCCAGTCCCGCCAGGGCGAGCCCGCCGGCCAGCTTCACCGCCACCCCGGCCCGGTCCCGCAGCCGCGGCCACAGCCACGCCGCCACCGGGGCGCCGAGCAGGATGAACAGCGGATGCAGCGACTGGAACCAGGCGGCCGGCGCGTGGAACCCCAGCACCCACCGGTCCGTACCGTCCTTGGCGAACCCACTCAGCAGGGACAGCGACTGGCTCACCAGCAGCCAGAACCACGCCGAGGCGAGGAACACCCGGACGAAGGCGCGCACCCGGACCCGCTCCGCCGGCCGTACCCGCGGATCCCGCGCGATGGCCCGGAACGCCAGTACCGGCGCGACGAGACCGATCAGCCCGACCGCGGCGACCACGTGCTGGGCGCGCAGGGTGCCGCCGAGCCGGTCGGCCAGCAGCAGCAGGCTGAGCAGGCTCAGCGCGAGTACGCCGCGCCGCACCACCCGCGCCGACCCGGCCCGGTCACCCGGTGCCACCGGCGAGCGGCCCACCTCGCCCAGGTACCGGCGGCCCCAACGGAAGCAGGCGACGCCCGCCGCCATGCCGACCGCCGCCGCCCCGAACCCCGCGTGCCAGTTCACGTACTCGCCGAGGAATCCGGTGACCAGCGGCGCGGCGATGGCGCTGACCTGGATGCTCATGTAGAAGAGCGAGAAGGCGGATTCGCGGGTGGCGTGCGCGTCGCGCGGGTAGCAGGCACCGAGCAGCACCGTCAGGTTCGGCTTCAGCAGGCCGGTCCCGCTCGCGACCAGGAGCAGGCCGAACGGGAACGCGGCCTGCCCGGGTAAGGCCATGGTGGCGTGCCCGGCGGCGATCAGCACGCCGCCGCACAGCGTCGCGCGGTAGGTGCCGAGCAGCCGGTCGCCGACCCAGGCGCCCGGCATCGAGCACAGGAACACGCCCGCGATGTACGCGCCCACGAGCGCACCCGCGGTCGCCGTACCCATGCCGAGCCCGCCCCCGTCCGGTGCGGCCACCGCAAACAGGTAGAGGATCGCGAGCATGCCGTAGAAACTGAACCGCTCCCACATGTCCAGCAGGAACAGCGATGCGAAGGAACGCCGCCGGTCCGCCGGAACGGCCACCACAGACGCCACCGCGCTCCCCCGCTCCTACCGTTCGAAGACAACGGTGACGATGCTCGGGGGCGCTGTTCGAGAGCGGTTCGAGAGTACGTGGAGGTACCGGGGGCTCAGGGCGTTAAGCAGCCGTCTCCAGCGAACCTCGAACCGTTCGCGAACCGATGTCCGCCGCGGCCGGGGATGCTTCGGCGGCATTCCAAACGGTACGGACGACGTAAGCGGGAGGCGTTGGCATGGGCGGTATCGCGGGTTGGGTGGACTACCACCGCGACCTCGGACGGGACGGCGGGGTGGTGCGCGGCATGATCGCCAGGCTCGCGCACCGCGGGCACGAGGCGGAGAGCCTCTGGGTGGGCACGCGGGCCGTGCTCGCCCACCGGCAGCTGGCGGTGGGCGAGCCGCGCAACGCGCGCCGGCCTGCGCTGGCGACCGACGGCGGGCAGGTGCTCGCCGTGCTCGCCTACGACGGCGAGATCTACAACCACGCGGCGCTGCGCACCGAGCTGACCGCGCGGGGGCACCGGTTCCGCGAGCGGGGCGACACCGAGGTGGCGCTGCGCGCGTACCTGGAGTGGGGCATGGACTGCGCGAGCCACCTCGACGGCATGTTCGCCTTCGCGGTGTGGGACGCGCGGCAGCAGGCGCTGGTGCTGGTACGCGACCGGCTGGGTATCAAGCCGCTGTACTACTGCCGGACCGCGACCGGGGTGCTGTTCGCCTCGGAGCCCAAGGCGATCCTCGCCCACCCGCTGGTACCGGCCACTGTGGACGAAGACGGGCTGCGCGAGGCGCTGGCCTTCACCGGTACCCCGGGCCGCACCGTGTTCCGGGACATCCAGAAGGTGCTGGCCGGTACCGTGTTGCGGATCGACCGGCACGGCACCACGCAGAACCGGTACTGGGCGCTGACCGGCCAGCCGCACACCGACGACCGGGCGAAGACCGTCGAGGTGGTACGCGGCCTGCTGGAGGAGGCGGTCGGCAAGCAGCTTGCGATCCCGGTACCGTTCGGTGCCTTCCTCTCGGGCGGCCTGGACTCCAGCAGCATGGTGGCGCTGGCCGCGCGGATCCTGCGCGAGCGCGGCAACCAGCAGCTGCGGACGTACTCGCTGTGCCTGGCGGCGGAGAGCGAGAACCTGGCCCCCGACCCGGTACGCAGCTCCTTCGACGCCCCGTACGCGCGGGAGGTGGCCGCCCACGTGGGCGCCGAGCACACCGAGGTGGTGCTGGAGACCGGGCACCTGAAGGACCCGGTCATCCGCGCGGCGCTGGTACCCGCACAGCACGACACGCCGTACTCGATCTCCGAGGCGCACACCACGCTGTACGTGCTGTGCCGCGCGGTGGCCGAGCACGCGTCCGTGGCGCTGATGGGCGAGTGGGCGGACACGCTTTTCGGCGCGTTCCTGGGCATCGAGGACCCGGGCGTGGTGGCGGCACGGACCCTGCCCTGGGTGGCGTTCACGTCGAAGCACACCGTCGAGACGGGGCTCGGTACCGGCCTGTTCGACCGGCAGCTGCTCAAGCGGCTTGATCTGCCCGGGTACTGCGCCGACCGGTACGCCGACGCGCTGGCCGAGGTGCCCTACGTGGACGGTGAGTCCCCGGCCGAGCGGCGGATGCGGGAGATCTGCTACCTGCACCTGCAGGGCTGGCGCGAGGTCGGGGTGGCCACCGACGACGGTATCGGCATGGCCAACGGGCTGGAACTGCGGGTGCCGTACTTCGACCACCACCTCGTCCAGTACGTCTTCAACACGCCGTGGGCGTACAAGACGTTCGACGGCCGGTCCAAGAGCCTGCTCCGGGCGGCCATGGCGGACCTGCTGCCCGCGTCGGTGCTGGAGCGGCGACCGAGCCCGTTCCCGATCACGCACGACCCCGCGTACAGCCAGTTCCTCCGCGAGGCGCTGGCCGGGGTGGCGTCCGACCCGCAGTCGCCGATCCTGCCGCTGCTCGACGTCGACGCGGTACGCCGCCTGGTCGAGGACCCGGCCGCGTTCGCGGGTGGCTGGCGTACCCGCACCGACGTGGAGATGGTGCTGCAGACCAACGCCTGGCTCGACCGCTGCCGGGTACACCTGGCCCTGTGACCTTGCCCGCCCCCGGGTGGACCCCTGGCCGGAGCCTCCGGCCAGGGGTTCACCGTCGCGGGTCAAGGCCGGCCTTCCAGCTGCTCCTGCCGGGGCTCCGGCGCGGCCGGGGTGTCCACAGTGGGCGGTCGGCGGGCCAGCCGGCTGGGCCACCAGGAGGCCCGCCCGAGCTTCAGCGCCAGCGCCGGCACCAGCAGCGACCGCACGACGAGCGTGTCCAGCAACACGCCGAACGCCACCAGGATGCCGAACTCCGTGGTCAGCACGAGCGGGAACACGGTCAGCACCGCGAACGTGGCGGCCAGCACCACCCCGGCGCCGGTGATGACGCCACCGGTCTGGGCCAGTCCACGAAGGACACCCGCGCGGTGGTCGCCACCGTGGACCACCTCGTCGCGTACCCGGGACATCAGGAAGATGCTGTAGTCCACGCCCAGCGCGACCAGGAACACGAAGCCGAGCACGATGGCCTGGTCGTCGTACGCGGGCAGGTGCATGCCCCGGTCGAAGAGCAGGTACGTGGCGCCCAGCGCGGCGAAGAACGACAGCGCCACCGTCGCGACCACGGTCACCGGCGCCACGATCGAGCGCAGCAGCAGGATCAGCACCAGCAGCACCAGCCCCAGTACCGTCGGGATCAGCACGTTGCGGTCGTGCCGGGTCGCCACGTCGGTGTCCAGCGCGGTGGCGGTCTGTCCCCCGACCAGCGCGCCGGCGCCCGGTACCGCGTGCACCGCCACCCGCAGCCGCTGTACCGCCTGCTTGGCCGGGGTGCTCTGCGGCGGGTCGGCGAGCACCGCCCGCACGTCGGCGAGTCCACCGTGGACATCCGCCGCGAGCACGCGGGACACGCCGGGTACCGCCTGCGCCGCGGTCGCCACCGCGCTGGCGTGGGCCGGATCGGTGACGATGTCCACCGGACCGCCCGCGCCGCCGGGGAAGTGCTGGGCGAGCAGCTGCTCCCCCACCACCGCGTCCGGCGAGCCCCGGAACGCCTGCTCGCCGGGTACCCCGGTGCGCAGGTCGTGCAGGCCACCGGCGAGCACCACCAGCAGGAACGCGGTCAGGACGCCGATCAGCACCGGGCGCCGGCCGACCGCACCGGCCACCCGGCCCCACAGGGACGTGGTGCGCGTGCGGCCACCGGCGGCCGGGACGAACGGCCAGAAGGCCCACCGCCCCAGTACCAGCAGGATGGCCGGGAACAGCGTGATCATCGCGAGCAGCACGCAGACGATGCCGAGCGCGCCGATCGGGCCCAGCGTGCGGTTGGTGTTCATCGCGGCGGCGAGCAGCGTCAGCAGCCCGAGCGTCACCGTGGCGGCCGAGGCGAGCAGCGCCGGCAGGCAGGCGTCCAGCGCCTCCCGCATCGCGTCGTGCCGGTCCTGGTGGAACCGCAGGGCCTGCCGGTACCGCGCGACCAGCAGCAGTGCGTAGTCGGTACCCGCGCCGAAGACGAGCACGGTCAGCACGCCGGTACCGAGCCCGGTGACGACCAGGCCGGTGTACTTGACGAGCAGGTACCCCAGCCCCTGGCTGACCCCGGTGGCGATCAGCACCACGAACAGCGGCGGTAGCCAGAGCACCGGGCTGCGGTAGATGAGCAGCAGCAGCACGCCCACCACGAGGATGGTCACCAGCAGCAGGCGCAGGTCGATACCGAGGAACGCGTCCGCGGCGTCCACGAAGAACCCGGCCGGCCCGGTGACGCTGACCTTCAGCCCGTCCGGGGCGCCGGCCCGCACCTGGGTGCGGATCCGCTTCACCGCGTCGTACGCGGTGTTCTCGTTGCGCGCGTCCAGCGTCAGCGCGAGCAGCAGCGCCTTGCCGTCCGACGACGGGAGCGCCTGCTGCGCGGTGGGATCCAGGTCGCGCAGCGCCTGCCGGTCGGCCTCGGCCTTCGCGGCGTCGGCGGTGGTCAACCCGGTGGCGCGGGCGTACACGATGACCACTGGCAGCGTCTGGCCGCCGGTGGCCGCACTGAGCCGGTCGCGCACCGCGGTCGACTCCGCGGCGTGCGGCGCGAGCACCGAGGGGTCGTTGTGGCGCACGTGCTGTAAGTCGCGCGCGAAGGAGCCCACCGAGGCGCCGAGCAGCAGCCAGACCAGGATGACAAGCCACTTGCGGCGGCGTCCGCTGGGCAGGGCGGCGAGTAGCCGGATAACAGTCACGACCCCGATGGTCCCGGCCGGCGCCCGCCCTGTCGTCAGCCCAGCCGCGCGCTCCGGTACGCGGTCTGCGCAGTCCGGGTACGCGGATCCGCGTACGCTCAGCCCGGCGGCTGCAGCCCGCAGCGGTACACGATGACCACCAGCTGGGCGCGGTCCCGCGCGCCGAGCTTCACCGCGCCGCGGCTGACGTGCGTGCGTACCGTCGCCGGGCTGATCCGCAGCCGCTCCCCGATCTCCTCATTGGACAGTCCCTGGCCCACGTAGCCGAGCACCTCCCGTTCCCGCTCGGTGAGCTGGGCCAGCCCCGGCGGTACCGGCCCGGCCGGCGCGGCCAGCTGGCCCAGCAGCCGGCGGGTCACGCTCGGCGAGAGCAGCGCGTCGCCCTGGGCCACCACCCGGATCGCGCGCAGCAGCTCGCCCGGCTCGCCGTCCTTGACCAGGAACCCGGACGCGCCGGCGCGCAGCGCCTCGCCCACGTACTCGTCCAGGTCGAAGGTGGTCAGTATGACCACGCGGGTACCGGCCAGGTCCGGGTCGCCGACGATCTCGCGCAGCGCGCGCAGCCCGTCCGTGCCCGGCATGCGCACGTCCATCAGCAGCACGTCCGGGTGCAGCCGGCGCGCCAGCGCGACCGCACCCGCGCCGTCCGCCGCCTCGCCCACGAGTTCGATGTCGTCCTCGACGTCGAGGATCACCCGCACGCCCGCGCGGACCAGCGGCTGGTCGTCGGCGACCGCGACTCGGATCACCCGGCCAACCTACCAACCCCGGCCCGCGACGGAACCTCCAACCGCCCTCGAAGCCAGCGGTGCACCCTGAGGGGCAAAACCCGCATCCCGACTGGAGGTCACTGATGTCGGCTCCACCGGCGATCCCGTCCTTCCCGTTCCCCGTCACGGCCGGGGGCGAGCCGCCGGTGGAGTTCGCCCGGCTGCGCGGCGAGTGCCCGGTGGCCCGGGTCCGGCTGCCCAACGGCGACGAGGCGTGGCTGGTCACCAGCTACGCGGACAACCGCACGCTGCTGACCGATCCCCGCTTCAGCCGGGCCCTGACGGCCACGCCGGGCGCGCCGCGGCTGCAGCCGATCCCGCCGGACCCCGACGCGCTGATCACCATGGACCCGCCCGAGCACACCCGGCTGCGCCGGCTGGTCTCGCGGGCGTTCAACACCCGGCGGGTGGAGCAGTTGCGGCCGCGGGTGGTCGCGATCGCGGGCGACCTGGTCACCGCCATGGCGCGCGGCGGGCCCCCGGCAGATCTCGTCTCCGGGTACGCGCTGCCGCTGCCGCTGGCGGTCATCTGCGAACTGCTCGGGGTACCCCTGGCGGAGCGTGACCGGTTCCGCGGGCTGGCCGACACGGTACTCAGCCTGACCGCGCACTCGCCCGAGGAGGTGGGCCGCGCCCGCGCCGAACTGGGCCGCTACTTCGTGGCGCTGGTCGCGGCGAAGCGCGCCGAGCCCGGCGACGACCTGCTGAGCGAGCTGATCACGGTACACGACGAGCGGGAGGCGCTCACCGACGCCGAGCTGATCGCGCTGGCCCGTACCCTGCTGACCGCCGGCTTCCACACCACCTCCAACCAGATCGCGCTGTCCGCGGTGTGCCTGCTGCGCCGCCCGGAGGTGGTCGAGCGGCTGCGTGCGCACCCGGGGCTCATGGCGTCCACTGTGGAGGAACTGCTGCGCTACAACGGGCTGAGCGTGGGCGGTGGCCTGATCCGGATCGCGGCCGAGGAGGTCGAGCTGGGTGGGGTCACCGTGCCGAAGGGCGACGCGGTCCTGCCCGCGCTCACCTCGGCCAACCGGGATGCGAGCGTCTTCACCGAGCCGGACGCGTTCGACCCGGACCGGGCGGACAACCCGCACATGGCGTTCGGCCAGGGCATGCACTACTGCCTGGGCGCGCACCTGGCCCGGATGGAGCTGTCGGTGGCGTTCGAGGTGCTGCTGGCGCGGCTGCCGGACGTGCAGCTCGCGGTACCCGCCGAGCAGTTGACCTGGACCCGCGGCCGGATGTTCCACGGCCTGGCCGAGGTGGCGATCACCTGGTCCTGACTCACGCCGCCGGCCGGAGCTTACCGGCACCGGCCGCGATGGCGGCGGTGAGCAGGACGACGAGGGCGAACGAGAGGGTCAGCGAGGACAGCCGCGCGATGCCCCCGATGATGCCCGGGGCGATCAGCCCGCTGCCGTACGCGACCCCGGCCACCCCGGCGATGCTGCGACCCGGATGCGGACCGATGCGCCCCGCGGTGGCGAACACCAGCGGCACCACCACGGCGATGCCCACACCGACGAGCGCGAACCCGGCGACCACCAGCACGAGGTCGCGGGTGAGCACCACGCCCAGCGCGCCCACGGTGGCGCAGGCGCCGGCCAGGCGCACCGTGGCTACCGGCCCGACCCGGCGCACCACCCGGTCCCCGGCGAACCGCGCGGCGGCCATGCTCACCGAGAACACGGCCACGGTCAGGGCCGCCGTGCTGGCCGGATGCCCCAGGACCGTATGCACGTACACCGCCGACCAGTCCAGCCCGGCCCCCTCCGCGAACACCGCGCACAGCCCGATCAGGCCGATCAGCAGCACGGCGCGGGACGGCAGCGCGAACGCCGGCGGCGGGTCCACCTCCGGCTCCGGCCGGTGCGGCAGCAGCCAGGCGCTGGCCGCCACGCTGACCACCGCGAGCACCACCGCGGCCACGAGAAGGTGCGGCCGGGCGTCGGGCGTGATCCGCACCGCCACCGCGGCGGCGGCCGAGCCGGCCAGCCCGCCCACGCTCCAGCACCCGTGCATGCCCGACATCACCGACCGGCCGTACCGCTGCTCCACCACCACGGCGTGCGCGTTCATCGCCACGTCGGCCAGCCCCGCCGCCGCACCGTAGAGCACGAGCACGCCGCAGAGCAGCACCAGCGAGGTGGGCAGCGCGGGCAGCAGCAGGGCCGCGCACCAGGCCAGGATCAGCACCCGTACCAGCCGGCGCAGGTCGTGCCGGTGCACCAGGCGCCCGGAGGCCGGCATGGCCAGCACGGCGCCGAGGCCGGGCATCAGCAGCGCGATCCCGAGGCCGCCGACGCCCACCCCGACGTGGCTGGCCACCCAGGGCAGCCGCGCCGCGAAGCTCCCCATCACCGCGCCGTGCACCGCGAACACCACCCCGGTCGCCACCCGCGCCCGGCGCAGCTCGGCGGTGACCCGCGGGACTCCGGTCACGGTGGATGCCATGTGCTCACCGTACTCCCAATACCAACCACGTGGTAGGTTTCTGGCATGAGCGTGGAGGCCCAGCGCGGGTACGCCAAGGGGCGCGCGAAACGGCGGGAGATCCTCGACCAGGCCATGGCGCTGTTCGGTGAGGCCGGCTACCGGGGAGCGTCGCTGCGCGAGATCGCCGCCCGCTGCGGCCTGTCCCACCCCGGCCTGCTGCACCACTTCCCGACCAAGCAGTCCCTGCTGCTGGCCGTGCTGGAGCACCGCGACGAGGTCGACGACGCGCGCCTGCTCAGCGGGCGCACCGGCCTGGCCGTGCTGCGCGGCCTGGTCGACCTCGCCGCGCTGAACGCCACCCGGCCCGGCATCGTCGAGCTGTTCACCGTGCTGTCCGCCGAGGCGACCGCCGCCGACCACCCCGCGCACGGCTACTTCGTGCAGCGCTACCAGGCCACGGTCCGCGGGGTCGAGCGGGCCTACACGCAGGCCCGGGCCGAGCGGGTGCTGCGGTCGGGCACCGAACCGGCCGCCGCCGCGCGGCAGTTCGTCGCGCTCATGGACGGCCTGCAGATCCAGTGGCTGCTCAGCCACCGCACGCTGGACATGGCCGCCGTCCTGCGCGCCCACCTCCAGGCCCAGCTGGCGGTACCGCTCCCCGCCGCCGGGTGAGGCCGGGCAACCTTGCGGGCGGTCCGGGTTGTTGACCTGGCAGTGGAGGTGATGGTGGACGACTTCGAGGCTTACGTGCGGCAAGATCAACCGTTCGGCGAGGTTGCGCGGCGTCCGACGGTCGCTGACCTCGATCGGAATTGCGACCCCCGCCACAGATTCGCAAGGCCGCAAAGGTCCAGAGAGTCCCTTTCGCAGGGTCAAGATCATCTGCTGCACTATGCTGTTGAGGTGGGGCTATCGCAACGGAGGGTGCGGGCGTGACAGTTCTTCGCCGAGGCTGCGGGTTGATCTGTGCTGGAGTGTGGCCGGTGACTCGAGCTGATGGCGGGCTGAGTTGATGGCCAGCTATGAGCCCATGAGCCTGGCCGTTCTGGCTCGACATCTGACCGCGACGGTGGACGACAAAGTACGGTGGAAGCTGGTCTGGGAGTTCCTTGAGGAGTACCGGTGGGCTCCCCCCGAGATTCAGGTGGGCCTGCTCCGGGCTGAGCCCAAGTCCGTGGGCGATGAGCGGTGGGATGCGCTTCTTGCGGCGCTGGCCGAGCACCTGGACGCTCAACATGACCTTGCGCCGCCCGGATGGGCAGAGGCACGGATTCTGCGGCGGGCTTGGTTTCCTGCCGAGCTCGCGATCCAGCGTGCCGATGCTCTGGTATGGGCGCCGGCAGCCTTCCGCAAACACGGCGTGTATCTGTCCGTGCATGATTTGGCGGCGGCGTGAACGACCCCGGTGGCGTGCTGATGGGTCGGGCCGACCTGGAGCGGGCCTTTACGGCACTCGGCGACCGGCTCGTACGGCGTGGCGTGGTCGCGGACCTGTTCGTGGTGGGTGGTGCGGCCATGGCCATGGCCTACGACGCAGCCAGGGTGACCCGCGACGTTGATGCCATGTTCGTGCCCCACGGAGTCGTCGTGGAAGAGGCCCGCGCCGTCGCCGAGGAGCTGGGCCTTCCACCGTGGTGGATCAACGAACAGGCGAGCGTCTACGTCTCGGGCAAGGACGACCCTGGAAGGAGGCGGGTGTTCGATCACCCAGGGCTGCGGGTCATGGTGGCCTCTCCGGATCACATCTTCGCTATGAAAGCCCTGGCCGCGAGGACCCGCGACGTGGATGACCTGCGAAGCCTGGCAGCGCTGGCCGGGGTGGACACCGTCGATGACGCACTTCGAATCTGTCGAGACTTCTACCCCGACGAGGCGGTCTCGCCGCGCGCCCTTGGCGTACTTCAAGAGCTATTTGGATAGCTCGCCACGACGCCGGGCCTTCGCCGCGCTGCCGCGCCAGCAGCGGGCCGGTGCTGATGCTGCGCTTCCACGCCGACCTGACCGAGGCCGCCACCGCCCAGGCGCCGGGCATCGCGGTGGGCACGGTGACGCGCGGGCGCTCGCCTCGCTGCGGCTGCTGCTCACGGAGGAGAACGCCGATGACAGTCGATGACCGGCTCAGCCGGCTCCTCAGCGGATCCACCGCGGACGTACCCCCGCAGCACGTCGCGGCACCGATCGGGGCGATCCACCGCCTCGCCCGGCGCCGGCGCGGTCGCGTGCTGGTGGCACTGGTCCGGCACTACCACCTGGTGGCACCAGACCTGCAACGGCCCGAACGGTACCGGGCTGGACCTCACCGCCCAGCCCGCGACGACCCACCCGCCGCTCACCGCCGTGGCCACCGTCCCGCTCGGTTCCCGGCAGGGCCGCATCCCGGCAGTACGGGCACGGCTGGTCGGTGTGGTGGCAGGTCGGGAGCACCACATACACGCTGACCATGATCCCCGGCGAGTCCGGCCGCGGCTGGACTCTCAACCAGTTCGAACAGCAGGTCGCCGCGTTGCCCTGGGCATGACCCGCCCTGGCTGCCGCACCGCGACGAAGGAGGCGCCGCCGGCCACCGGGGGCAGCCGGCCAAAACCTACGTGCCGTGACCGATGCGGTACGCCTACCCCGCCCCGCAGGATTCAGGACAGCAGTCGGCACGACTGTCCTGTGTGGACAAGGGGGACGGATGGCGGCACGGTCCAAGGTACTGGTCATGGGGGGTGGGCCGGCCGGCAGCGTGACTGCCACCGCGCTGGCGCGGGAGGGGCTCGAGGTCACGCTGATCGAGGGGGCGCGGTTCCCCCGGTACCATATCGGCGAGTCCTTGACCCCCTCCTGCCGCGCGGTGCTCGCGGCCATCGGCGTGGCCGACACGCTGGACCGGCACGGCTTCACGATCAAGCACGGCGGCGCCTTCCGCTGGGACGCGGACAGCTGGGTGTTCGACTGGGGCGCGGAGGTGGGCTCCCGCTCCTGGCAGGTGGACCGGAGCGAGTTCGACGACCTGCTGCTGCGGCACGCCGCCGCCTGCGGCGTCGCGGTCAGCACCGGGGTCAGCGCGCGGCAGGTGATATTCGACGGTGACCGGCCGGCGGCGGTCACGTGCACGCCGGACGCCGGCGCGCCGTTCACCATCGACGACTTCGACTACCTGGTGGACGCCACCGGCCGGCACGGGCTGCTGAGCGTGCGGCGGTTCGGCAACCGGCGGCCGCTGGCGAACCTGCGCAACATCGGCGTCTGGGGGTACTGGACGGGCGCCGGGCTGCTGCCCGAGACCCCGACCGGCGGCATCAACATCATCTCCGCACCCGAGGGGTGGTTCTGGGTCATCCCGCTGGCCGGCGACCGGACCAGCATCGGGTACGTGACGCGCAAGGACGCCTTCGTCCGGGACCGGGCCACCTTCCCCTCGCTGGACGCCTACTACGGGCACATGGTCGCGGTCGCTCCGGTCGTGGACGGGCTGGTCGCCGGCGCGCGGTACCAGGGCCCGGCGCGGGTGGAGACCGACTACTCCTACATCGCCGACCAGTTCTGCGGGCCGGGGTACTTCCTGGTCGGCGACGCGGCCTGCTTCCTCGATCCGCTGCTGTCGACCGGGGTGCACCTCGCGCTCTACAGTGGACTGACCGCAGCGGCCTGCATCGTCTCGGTGGCGCGGGGCGAGGTGACCGAGCCGGCGGCGCTGCGGTTCTTCGAGTTCGCCTACCGCCGCGCGTACACCCGGCTGTTCGCGCTGGTGAGCGTCATGTACGAGCGGTACCTCGGCAAGGACGGCTTCTTCCGTACCTCAGAGCGGCTGATCGGCGACGACCTGGCGCCGCCCACCGAGTCGTACGCGTTCGCCGAGATCATCGCGGGCCTGTCCGACCTGCGCGAGGCGGCGGACTCGTCCACCCGCGTGCTGACCGAGCGCCTGACACAGGAGGCGCTCAAGGTGCAGCTGCGCTCGATCGAGGGCGCGGCCGCCCCTGACTTCACCTCCGTACTGGGTAACCCGCTGCGCGACGCGGAGTCGGCCGAGTACCGGCTGACCACCGCACCGCGCCTGGGCCTGCAGCGGCTGCGCTGAAAGGAGATGGCATCGATGTTGCTCACCCGTGACGACTGGTACGAGGTGTCCCGGGACGTCGGCTGGGAGCTGTCCTATGTGGACCACGAGGCGGCGTTCCCGCCGGAGTGGACCGGTGCGGCCGGTATCCCCGCGGGCGCGTGGCAGGCGTGGGAGGAGCCGTTCCGGGTCTCGTACCGCGACTACGTGCGCGTCCAGCGGGAGAAGGAGCTGGGCGTCAAGGCGGTCAGCGACGCGCTGGAGCGGGGCGGCGGGTACGACCGGCTGGACCCCGGGCACGTGGCCGCCTCGCAGCTGCACATGGGTACGACCTGCATGGTCGAGTACGCGGCGGTGACCATGCAGAGCCGGTTCTGCCGCTTCGCCCCGTCGCCGAAGTGGCGCAACCTCGGGGTCTTCGGCATGCTCGACGAGACCCGGCACACGCAACTGGACCTGCGCTTCTCGCACGACCTGCTGCGCCGGGACCCGCGCTTCGACTGGGCGCAGAAGGCGTTCCACACCAACCAGTGGGGCGTGCTCGCGGTGAAGAACTTCTTCGACGACATCATGCTCAGCGCCGACTGTGTCGAGGCGTCGCTGGCCACCAGCCTCACGGTCGAGCACGGCTTCACCAACCTGCAGTTCGTGGCGCTCGCCGCCGACGCCATGGCGGCCGGCGACATCAACTGGTCCAACCTGCTCTCCTCGATCCAGACCGACGAGGCGCGCCACGCCCAGCAGGGCTTCCCCACCCTGCAGGTACTCATGGAGCACGACCCGCAGCGGGCGCAGACGGCGCTGGATGTGGCGTTCTGGCGGTCCACCCGGATGTTCCAGACGCTGACCGGCCCGGCGATGGACTACTACACCCCGCTGCACCAGCGGAAGATGTCCTTCAAGGAGTTCATGCTGGAGTGGGTCGTCAACCACCACGAGCGGATCCTGCGGGACTACGGCCTGAGCAAGCCCTGGTACTGGGACCAGTTCCTGCTGTCGCTGGAGAACGGGCACCACGCGATGCACCTGGGCCTGTGGTTCTGGCGGCCCACCCTGTTCTGGAAGGTACGCGCGGGCGTATCCCGGGCCGAGCGCAAGTGGCTGACCGAGAAGTACCCGACCTGGGAGGAGAACTGGGGCCGGTACTGGGACGAGATCATCGCCAACATCAACGCCGGGCGGCTCGACCGGACGCTGCCGGAGACGCTGCCCGCCCTGTGCAGCGTCACCCAGCTCCCGCTCGGTACGGCCTTCTCCCACCGCGAGCTGAAGCCGGTCTCCACCGTCCACAAGGGACGGCTGTACCAGTTCGAGTCGGAGATCTCGAAGTGGTGCTTCGAGCAGGATCCCGACCGGTACGCCGACCACCCCACCGTGGTGGACCGGTTCGTCGGCGGCCAGATCCAGCCACCGACGCTCGCGGGCGCGCTGGACTGGATGAGCATCACCCCGGACGTCATGGGCGACGACGCCAACGGGTACCGCTGGGCGGACGAGTACGCGTGAGGAGACGACAGGCAATGGCGCTTTTCCCGATCACCGGACGCTTCGCCGGTGACTTCGTACCCCACCTCGTCGCGGTCGACACCGGCGACACCATGGACACCGTGGCGGCCAAGGTCGCCGCGCACAGTGTCGGCCGCCGGGTCGCACCCCCCGACGAGGACCGCGGGTACGACGTGTACCTCGACGGCCGGCGCGTCGAGCCGGCCACCACGCTCGGCGAGCTGGGCCTGCAACCCCTGCAGTGGCTGGACGTGAAGTTCCGTGACTGACGCCTACGTCGCGGTGGCCAGCGTGGACGATCTGTGGGACGGCGAGATGGACTCCGTCGAGGTGGACGGCGAGGAGGTCCTGCTGCTCCGGCTCGCCGGGCAGTACCACGCCTACCAGGGCAACTGCCCGCACCAGGGCGCCGCGCTGGCCGACGGCGACCTCGACGGGGCCACGCTGACCTGCCGGCTGCACGAGTGGGTGTTCGACGCGCGTACCGGCGCCGGCATCAACCCGCGGGTCAGCAGGCTCACCCGCTACCCGGTACGGATCGTGGCCGGCACCGTCCAAGTTGGACGCTGCCCGGTACGCACCTGAGCTGGAGGAGTCAATGTCTATTGTGGAGTATGACAGCGGCGTGCCGGATCTGGTCGGTCCGGTGGTACGCGCCGGCGGCCTGGCGGACGCGGTCATCGAGGCGGTCGCCGAGGACAACCCGGGCCGGGACGTGCTGGTGCTCAACCGCGACGACTACGTGCGCATCCACACCGCCGGCGAGTGCCGGCTGACCCGAGCCAGCCTGGAGCGGCACCTCGGCCGGCCCTACCAGCTGGCCGCGCTGGAGATCGACATGCCGTCGTTCCAGGGCCGGCTGCGCACCCGGACCGAAGAGTACGTGTGGTTCTACCGGACCAGCACCGAGCGGACAGGAGCTTGAGCATGCGCACGCGAAGCCGCGGGTTGAAGACCTGGAGCGCCTTCGGGGACCTCGGCCGCCGGCCGTCGGACTACGAGATCCTCACCCACGGGATGAACCACACGGTGGGCGACCCGCCGCTGGAGCTGGGTCCCGAGGTGAACGGCAACCGCTGGCTCCGCCGGCACCGCGACGCCATCGGGCTGACGGTCGCCGACTGGGACGAGTTCCGCGACCCCGACGCGCTGACCTACGGCCGGTACGTGTCCGGCCAGGACGACCAGGAGACGTACGTCGAGGGCCTGCTGGAGCGGTACGACCGGGACGGGCGCGACGCGCACCTGCCACCCGCGACGCTCGAATTCCTCGCGCTGGCCCTCACGCCCGGCCGGTACCTCGCGCACGGGCAACAGATGCTCTCGGCGTACGTGCAGCAGCTCGCGCTCAGCAGCTACGTGGCCACCTGCGCCACCTTCCAGACCGCCGACCAGCTGCGCCGCGTGCAGCTCCTGGCGTACCGGACGGTCCAGCTGCAACGCACCTTCCCCGAGGCCGGTTTCGGCACCGGCGAGCGGGCCACCTGGCAGCGGCACCCCGACTGGCAGCCGATCCGCGAAGCGGTGGAGCGGGCGCTGGTCGAGTACGACTGGGACCGCGCGCTGGTCGCCACCCAGCTGGTCGTCAAGCCCGTCGCCGACCTGCTGTTCCTGGCCCAGCTCAGCCCGCGCCTGGCCGCCGCCGGCTCCACTGTGGACGCGCTGGTCACGGAGAACCTGTGGCGCGACTGCCGCCGGTCCCGGCGGTGGACCACCGCCCTGGCGGAGTTCATTGTGGACGCCGATCCGGGCAACCGCGCGGTACTCCAGGGCTACCTGGACGAGTGGGTACCCCGCGGGCTGGCGATGGTCGCGGCCGGCAGCCGACTGCTGGCCACCAGCGGGCAGGTCGACCCGGGGCGTATCGCCGAGGAGACGGTACGCGAATGGCGTGCCCTGCTCGCACCGGCCGGGCTGGCGCTGCCGGGGGTACCCGGATGAGCCCGGTCGTGACCGAGGCGGCGGCCCTGCCGACCGGCGAGCACTACGCCCGCAACCTCATCGGCGGGCAGTGGCGGTTCCCCGCCGCGCCGTACGAGTTCGAGATCCGCAACCCCGTGGACAGCACGGTCACCACGGTCGTGCCGCTGTCCAGCCGGTTCGACGTCGCGCGGGCGGTGCGCGCCGCCGGTACCGTGGCCGGGGCGTGGGCGGCCGAGCCGGCGGAGCGGATCCGGCTGCTGGGCCTGCTGGTCGCCGAGCTGGACCGGCTCGCCGGGCCGCTGGCGGCGCTGCAGAGCGTGGAGTCCGGGCTGGCACTGGCGGACTCCCGGGTCGCCGTCGCCGCGGTGGTACGCGCCACCTGGGAGCTGCTCAACCACACCAGGCGGGTCGGGCGGCCGGTACCCGGGGTCAGCGGGCACGTGCTGTCCTGGGGGCTGCCGCTGGCCGAGGCGGTCTGCGCGATCGTCCCGGCGCTGCGGGCCGGGTACCCGGTGGTGGTCAAGCCGTCGCTGCGGGCGCCCTTGTCGGCGGTGGCCCTGGGCCTGCTCGCCACCCGCCTCGGCTTCCCCGACGGCGTCGTCAACGTGGTGCAGGGTACCGGCCTCGACGCCGGCGCGGCCCTGCTCGACACGCCCGGCCTGGCGGCCCTGCAGGTACGGGCCGGTGCGCGCACGCTCGCCCAGGCGGCCCGGTCCCGGTCACCCCGCTACGTCC
>DATEJJ010000254.1:0-5814 GCA_035278125.1 Rugosimonospora sp. | reverse complement strand
CCCAACCACGACCCGACCGTCGTGATCCCGATCCATGGCCCGGTCCGGCGTCGACGACGACTCGCCGGGGTGATCAACGAGTATTACCGGACTGCCTGACGTGATCTTCGGAATGCCAGGTCACCGCGTTGAGCGAGTTCTGGCACAGTACAGGGGAAGCCGCTGCAGCCACGCGTTCTCACCCGGGTGGCCGATGTTGACCACCAGGAAAGAGCGCCACCGCCCGTCGGGAAAGAATTCGGCGTCCAGTCCGGATGCGTTGAACCCGATCATCGGGCCGGCCGCCAGGCCGTGCGCCCGAATCGCGAGAATGAAGTAGCCGGCCTGCATGGCGCCGCTGAATCGGGCCTGCTCCAGGCGCATCTTCTCGTTCTCGTCCCCGTCGAAGAAGAGCTTGGTCTCTGGACGGAAGGGTAGAACCGTGGGATGTGCTCGTGAAACTGGGAGTCCACGGCAAGGACCGCCACGGCCGGCGCCGATGCTGTCTTCCCTTGTTGCGATCCGACATCTGGGCGAGCAGCCGTTCGCGCGCTTCGCCTCGGCGCACGTACAACACGCGCAGCGGCTGCATATTCGCCGAGGTCGGCGCCCACCTGGTCAGCTCCCAGATACTGGCCAGTTCCGCGTCGCTTACCGGGGCGTGCGCGAAGGTGTTCGCCGTGCGGGCATCGGTGAACAACAAGGCGCGGCCCGCGTCGTCCAACCGGCGCAGTTCGGGTGCCGTCTGCTCGGTTACTTCGGTCACGCGTATCGTCCTTCAGCTCGTCGATCTGATGTCGGTGTTGCCGGCCAGGGCCCCAGGTACTAAAGCCCCAGATCTTGTGATGGTTGATTCGCGGGTGGTGGCGTGAGACTCGGCGGACCCTGTGCTTTGGCTGACTTGGTGCGAGTTCAAGACCAGTGAGTCTCAGCGGGGTAGATGGCTTGGCTGCGTCGAATCGTTAGCTTTGCCAGCCCTCGGCGCACATCGAGAACGTGATGTTCGATGTCGTGTAGGAGGTGCAGGAGCAATCCACCCACCGTTGTCGGCGCTCCTTCGAAGGGGCAGGGGATGTCACCGTCTGCCAGGGAAATCGACTGGAGGCAGGCGATGGTGATCTCCTTGGCCGAGGCGACCTGCGAGGCAGGAGCCGGGGCCGGTCGCCCCAAGGCTGCGTGCACCAGTGCGACGACCCTCTCGCTGCTGCTGACGACGTGCTCGGCGTACTCGACTGCCGACCAGACATCCTGGTCAGGTCGCTGCGTCGCTTGAGGGCGGAGCTGGAGTTCCGTGATGGCGTCGAAGCCGGCCGCCATCGCCGCCGACAGGTTCGAAACGAGCCGCGTGTCGAAGCCGCACTGGTCGCAGATCTCGATGACCTGGTCGTTGCAGCGGCGGAGCCCGTACGCCATTGGGCTGAGCCTATCCGGTAACCCCGGTGGCCGGTCTTTCCTCGGCCGGTCATTCGCTGCGAGCAGACACCGCGACCAGGGCGCTCCTCCCGTCTCAGCGATGCCAGCACCATGGGCAGCCAGGGGCCAACCATGGTGTTCTATGGGTCTACCCGCGTAGGTGGGGTGGGAGTGGGTCGCCGCGGCGGCGGTAGTGGCTGATCATGGCGCGGGTCTGGTGGGTCTGGCGCCACAGGCCGCGGGCGATGGCGGCGGCAATGTCGAGGTTGGTGCGGGCCAGCACGGTGGCGGCGAGCAGGCCGCGGATGGCGGCCAGAGAGTAGGCGATCAGCAGCGCCGGGATCAGTCGCCGGCCTGCCTCGGTACGGGATCCTGTTCTTTTCCCAGGTTGGCCCGAGTGACCGCGAGGAAGGCGTGGGCCAGCATGCACGTCGTGACGTGCCGGTGCCACGGGGTCCACCGACGGACCGGTACTGGTCCAGGCCGAGCAGGTCCTTCCCGACGCGGTTGTCGTCTTCGATGTTCCACCGCAACCCCGCAGCGGCGATCATCTGCGGGATCGGAGTACCGGTACGGGTGTGGACCAGGAAGTACTCCACCTCCAGAATGCCCTCGGGGTGCGCCTTGGTGACCTTCGGAGTCAACGCGCGGCGGATCAGCAGGGTATGAGCGAACCCGGGCGCGGGCCGCTGCCCCTTCACGCTCACCGCGTGCGCGGCGAAGTCCCAGTATCGCTGCCCCTTGGCGCCGGACCCGCAGGAACGTCGTTCCCAGTCAGCGTCGCGGGTGGCGGCCAGTACCACGTCAGGGCGTGACGCGGTGGTGCGCACGTCGACCAGCGGCAGGTCCACCGGCACCGCGAACACGTACGTCAACGTCTTGCGGTGGCAGCAGGCGCGCAGCTTCGGGTCCCGGCCGTAACCGGAATCGGCGACCACCCACCCGAAGGTCAACGCCGCGTCGGTCAGGGCCCGCGTCAGCATGGCGATGCCCAGGTGCGGCTTGGTGACCAGGCCCCGCGCGGCGGGCACCCCCGGCGCCGCGCAGCGGGCCCGATCCGTCGTCCAGCACTCCGGCAGGTACAACTCCCGATCGATGAACGCATGCCCCAACGTGCGGGCGTAGGTCAGCATCACCATGCACTGGCAGTTCTCCGTCTGTCCGGTCGCGCCGCAGTGCTGCGGGGCCACCCCGACACTCATCCGGCCCTTCTTGATCGCCTGCGTGTCGTCCAGGACCAGCGCCCCGTCCCCATGCGCCAACCCCGCCAGGACGTAGCCGCGGACCCAGTCCCGCAACGCATCGGCGTTCCACGATGCCGCATTCGGCAGGTGCTGGAAGGAAGCGTGTCGGGCTGGGCAGCCCGACGTACTCCGACATTCCCCAACAGTTCTTCTTGCCCACGTCGGCAAGCAACGCCCGCACCCACAGACCGAACGTCTGCTTCGGCTCCGGGCGAGTGAACAACCACGCCAACCCCTCCGTGACCGCGGACAGATCCGCGTCCCAACCCTGCACATCCTCGACCTCGACCGCCGCGACCACGAACCACTCAACGAACGATCAAGCAGACGGTTTCAAGACTTAGGGCTGTAGTACCGGCATACCTGATCGTTCTGCCGGACCCTGTGCTATGGATGCCGTCTGCGACGTGGGCGGGACGCTGTTGTGGCTGGTGGTATCCCGAGTACCGTCCTGACCAGGTCGCTGGCCCGTTGCGGGGCGAAGGGTCGGGCGGACATGAGTCCGAGGTAGAAGATCGGGCCGAGCAGTGTCACGGCAACCAAGTCTGGGTCGAGGCCGGCGCTCAGTTCCCCACCATGTATGCCTTGGGCGATCACGTCGGCGAGTTCGCGGCGGCGTTGCGCGGCGTATCCGTGCAGCAGTGCACGTAGTCGTGGATCGCGCTGCGCCCCCTCGACCAGGGCGGCGATACAGCGGGAGAACGTCGAATCCTGGAGCACCTGAGCCACGTGGCGCAGCAACCGCTCGACCTGCTCATGCGCGGTTGCGTCGTGCAGGCTGGGCACCATCTGTTCGTGGAAGCTGCTCAACGCATCGATGATCAGGTCCACCTTGCCGGGCCAGTGCCGGTAGATGGTGGTCTTGGCGACACCCGCACGCGTGGCCACGGATTCGATGGCGAAGGCACCGTAGCCGGTCGCGGCGAGTTCCTCCACCGTCGCGTGGAGGATGACGGTACGCGATCGTTCGACCCGCGGATCCGGTGGTCGGGGCGGCTTGGTGGCGGTCATGGCTGGGCTCCGTACGACAGGTGCGGACTCGGTCGCGTCAGTCTCCGCTACGGAAGCGTAGCGCAGTGCTACGGTATCGTTCTATAGTTACGGGCACAGGCGCCCGCCTGACAGGAGGGAAGCGCCGATGGCCACCGTCAGCATTCGGTACATCGTCGACGACGTCGATGCCGCGATCGCGTTCTACTGCCAGCAACTCGACTTCCACCAAGACATGCATCCTGCGCCCAGTTTTGCCATGCTCTCGCGGGGCGACCTGCGCCTGGTGCTCAGTGCGCCGGGTGGTGGGCCGGGAGGTGGGCAGGCGATGCCCGACGGCACGCTACCCCAACCCGGAGGCTGGAACCGGTTCCAGCTTGAGGTCACTGACCTGGACGCCGTCGTGGCGCAGTTGCGCGCCCACGGGGCCTGCTTCCGCAATGACATCGTCGAAGGTGTCGGCGGCAGGCAGATCTTGGCCGAAGATCCATCCGGCAATCCGGTCGAATTGTTCGAGCCAGGCCGGCCCGAGGCTCGTCTCACCTCGTCCTCTTGATCGTGGCGTGAACCCGCGCGTCGATCAGCGTGTACCAGCGCACGTCGTCGTGCGCCTGAACGGTGCGACGATTGGTCTTCGACCTGTTCGCCAGGTGCCAGCGCACCGCCGTGTGCCCACATCGGACACTAAGCGAGATCAGGAAGGCCGGCGCCTGCCCGCATGTTGCTCCCACCCGCCGCAGCCAGCCTGGGCTGTAGGCGAAGCTGGCTGCGAACTCCCCATCCAAACCCTCGACCGTTTCCACCGTCGCCAGCGGCGAACCCAGCCTGGATCAACAATGCACCCGGCCCGATCGCGTGGGCGGGTTGTCGGTATGCGCCGACGTGCGGATCGACCTCCTCCGGTCAATCATCAGCAAGGAAGTCGTCAAGAGTCCTTGACGAACCGCGTCACGTCAAGGATCCTTGACGACATGGATCGAACAATGCCAACAGCAGAGGCTGAACACGACGTAGCGCGCCTGCGGGCGCGACTGCAGGCACTGGTTGCTTCTGATCCGCTGGCCGCGCTGGAACTGTCCGCGCAGGTCGAGGCGTTGGGCCGGGCGGCCGCCGCGGACGCAGCAGCAGCCGCCTGCCGACGAGGCGCATCATGGTCCGACGTTGGAAACGCGTTCGGGATCAGCAAACAGGCCGCACATCAGCGGTTCGCCAAGCACGTCAAGGCTGTCAGACGACCATGAGCCCGGCATCGTTAGCGCGTCGGCTGCGAGCGCGATTCACGCGCACCGTCACCGCCGCGGTCGACATCGACCGCCCGGCATCCGAGGTATGGGCCGCCCTGACGGACTTCGACGGATATCCACAGTGGAACCCTCAAATCCAGCGCGCCGAAGGCGACTTGGTGGTAGGACGCCGGGTCAAATTCCGGATGCATCCGCCAAGCGGTCGCCCAGTGACCATCCGACCCCGCGTCCTCACCGCCGCTCCTGAACGCGAATTGCGTCTACGAGGCGCCCTTCCCGGTATCTTCAGCGGCGAACACTGGTTCACGCTGGAGCCAACCGCAGGCGGCCGCTGCACCCACGTCATTCAGGGCGAGACGTACCGCGGGCTGATCGTGCCGCTCATCGGTCGTGTCCTCGCCGCCGCGCTCGCTGGCTTCCAAACACACAACGCCGCCCTCAAACAGCGAGTCGAGACACACCCACCAACATGACGGTGACGGGCGACGAACCAATCTCAATGAGCCTTGTCCTTGCCGAAAAACCCGTCCGCGCTGGTCATGGGCCTGCCTATGCTATCGGGGCGTACTCCTTGCTCATCATCGTCATCGGGACTACGCGATGATGCCGCCTCGTGCTGCGGCGACTGGCCTACCTCGGCATCACCAACGTGTTCGCGGTGCTGCGGCTGCTGCCAGGCAGCGATCATGACAAAGACGCAGAAATCCTCGCCCTCCGCCACCAACTCGCGGTGCTGCAACGCCAACTCGACGGGCAGCGGGTCCAGTTCGAACCGCCGACCGGGCGTGGCTGGCCGCGCTGTTGCACGCACTCCCCCGACCCACCGTGCACCGCCTGCGGCTGCTGGTACGACCGGACACGATCCTGCGCTGGCACCGCGACGTGCTCGCCCGCCACCACCCGGCCGCATCACGGCCCCGACGACGCGGCCGGCCACCCACCGT
>DATEJJ010000253.1:0-10662 GCA_035278125.1 Rugosimonospora sp. | reverse complement strand
GTGGTCGGACACGGTGAAGCCGGCGAAGTCCGCGTACTGGTTGACGGGCGTGGCCCAGGAGGCGTCGCCGCCGCCGAAGAACGTGGAGAAGAACAGGCCGTCGATCCGCAGTTGGCCGGTGGTACGGAAGGTGAGCCCGGTCTTGTCGAGGACCTGGGTGCCGTCGAGCCAGACGCGGATCTCGCCGTCGTCGTGGCCGGGTTGGTTGAGCCGCACGTACTGCTGGACGCTGAACCACTTTCCGGTGGGCCAGGACCACTCGCCGCGGCCCAGGGAGGTGCCGTGCGCCACCGAGCTCGGCAGGTACGCGTACACCTCGCCGGCGCCGCCGGTGCGCCACATGTACCGGGTGGAGAAGCCGTCGGTACCGTCGGGGATGTCCCGGCCGCTGGTGGTGCGGCCGCCGTACAACCCGGGGAGTTTCCCGCCTTTGACGAAGTTGAATCCCTCGGGGAGGCGGATGTAGTAGCGCAGGTACGCCTCGTCCCGCGCGCCGGCGGCCAGCCCGAGGTAGAACTGCGCGCCGCCGTCGCTGGTGTTGTCGGTGTTGGCGCTGAGCTGGCTCGCCGAGTTGGCCGGGTAGCGGACCCGCAGCACGGTGGCGAAGCGCGGGTCGCTCGACGGCCGCACGCTGACCCGGTTGGCGCCGAAGGACCCGAAGTCCTGCATGCGGAACTGCGTACCGAAGAAGTCGTCGACGGTGTACGCCCGCGACGGTGGTGGGCTGCCGGGGTGCGGCGGCGGCTTCGGGCGGGGGGTGGTGGTGCAGCCGGCGGCCAGCAGGAGCAGGGCGGCGATCAGTACTCCGCCGCGCACAGTGGCTGTGGTCATGGTGATACCTCAGGCGGTGTTGGTGACATGGGACGGTGCCGTGGTCGCGGCGCTGCCGCCCCGCTCCCGTACCTTGCGCAGCAGTTCGAGGCTGATCGCGGCGGCCAGGGCGATGGCGGCGAACAGGCCGAGCCGGGACAGGGGCAGCGCCGGGAAGTGGGTCCGGCCGCGGCAGACGATGATGCCGCGGCCACCGAGCGGAGCGCCCACGGTGGTATCCGTGAGCACCGCCACACCGGTCGGCCGGGCGCGGATGGCCATCACGTCCGCGTGGATGCTGTCGCGGTTGAGGTCGCCGCGGCCGGCCGCGCTGACGGCGATGGCGAGCGCGCCGCCGGATACGACACTGTCGTTCACGGTGCCGCGGTTGAGGTCCAGGCCGACCGTGGCGCCGCTGATCTGGCTGGAGATGACGGTGAGCGCCCGGGCGCGCGACCGTACGCCGTAGTCACCGGTCTGCCTGGTGCGCAGCTGGATGAGGGTGACCGAGCCGACCGTGGCGGTGGTGGTGACGCCGGTGTCGGCACCGTCCACAGTGGCCTTGGTGATGGTGACCCGGTCCGCGTGGCCGCCGACCCGGATTCCCGTCGCCGCGTCCGTCACCGTCACCCCGGACACCGCCGTGTCGGTGGCGTTGTCGGCGATGCCGTAGGTGCCGCCGGTGACGGTGCCGGCGGAGACCGTGGCGTGGGTGGCCGTGCGGGCGAGTTGGATCCCGGTGCCACCGGCGGCACTGGTGACCGTGAAGGATTCGACCCGCGCGCCGGGCGCCGCGACCCGGATCCCGCGGCCGTTGGCGTGGGTGACGGAGGCCCCGCGGACGACCGCGCCCGCCGACCCGGTCTGTACCGCCACCCCGTCACCGTCCGAAGTGGACGTCGCGTGGCTGAGCACGCAGCCGAGGCAGGCGCGCAGGACGACACCGGCGGCGTGGTTGTGCTCGGTGGTCAGCGGCCCGACCGGGGCGGGACCCATGGCGGACAGTTCGACGCCGTCCGCGCCGTTGCCGGTGCTGGCGGTACGGGCCAGCGCCAGCGCGGGTACCGGCCCGCGCAGCACCAGCCCGCTGCCGCCGTTGCCGCTGGCGGTGACCGTGTCCAGCCGGAGGTCCCGGGTGCGGTTCACCACGATTCCCGCGCTCGTGTTGCCGGTGGCCCTGACCCGGGTCAGCCGCACCGCGCCGGCCGCGGGCAGGTCGAGACCGCGCAGGCCGTTCTGGAAGGTGGTGTCCTGCGCGTCGAGCGTGCTGCCGGAGGCGACGACGAACCCCCACCGGTCCGGTCCCGACCCGAGCCCGGTGAAGACCGCGTGGCTCGTGGTCACCGAGGACCCGTTCAGGTAGCGGATGTCGGGCCGGTGCGCCGACAGCGGGGCGGTGCCCGTACCCGTCGTGGAAGCCACGGCGACGTCGGCGAAGACCACCGTCGCGCCGGTACCGGCGAGGTAGACCGGGCCGGTACCGGTGTCCGCGAGGTGGAGCGCGCGCAGCGGCGCCGATACCTGCAGCACGCTTCCGGGCCGCTGCGACAGCGCCGCGTGCAGCGTGACCACGTCACCGTCCCGGCTGGCGTAGCGGGCGTCATTGATCCGGTCGACGAGGGTGCTCAGGGACGCCGGTCCTGCCGGCAGCCACAGCTTCCGGGCCACCCGTCCATTGTGGACCAGGTCCACGCGGTGCGGGCGCAGCACGATCGCCCGGCTCGAATCGGCGACCGTGGCGTGGGCCGCGTCCGTACCGGCGGGTGCGAGCGGGAGGACGAACGCGAGCGCCAGCAGCGCGGTGAGGGTACGCTTCATTGCCGCTCCAGGAGTGGGCCACCGGTACGGACCACGGCACCGTCCACCACCGCGACCTGGCGGGTGAGCCACCGCTGCCGGCGTACCGTCGCCAGCGCGCACAGCTTGACCACCGCCATCGCGAAGGACAGCAGCACGAACGGCGGGATGAGGAAGAACGACAGGGGTCGGCGGCGCAGGTGCGGCAGCATCTTCACCGAGCGGCTCAGCCACCACCAGCCGGCCAGCAGCAGCACGAATGTCCAATCTCGACGGACGATGGCGAGGGTCATGAACACCGGCGCGGCGAGCAGGGTGAAGCTGCCCACCGCCTTGTCGAGCATGGTGTACGCGAGGAACGGGTACCGCCACGCCCACCGCTCGATCAGCAGCGCGCGCAGGTCCGAACGCCACGTGTTGCGCGCCCACCGCAGCCGCTGCTTGAAGAACGTCGCCGGCCTGGCCGGGAACGTCGACCACACCCGGGCGGTACGCTGCAGCACGGTCGCGTACCCGAGCTTGAGCACCAGCGACGTCAGGCACTTGTCGTCACCGGACATGCACGGCACACCGAGGAACTTCTCGGCCATGAAGTCGGCCGACACCGCCAGCAGCAGCTTCCGCCGGTACACCGCGGTGCGGCCGGAGATGCACGACAGTGCCCGCCCCATCGCGGTCTGCGCCGCGTTCTCGTCAAAGTAGCGATAATCCAGGTACATGTCGTTGACCCGCTGGAGGAAGCCCCGGGGGTTGTACACGTTCTGCCGGGTACTCACACCACCCACCCGGCGGTCGGCGAACGGCATGGCCACCTGTTCGGCGACGTCGGCCGCCCAGATGGTGTCCGAGTCGACCAGCGCCACCAGGGGTGTGGTCGCCGCCTCCCAGCCCACCCGCAGCGCGTCGCGCTTACCCGGGACGTCGGTGATGATCACGGTCACCGGGTACCGGGCGGCGACCTCCTGGCACACGCGATCGCTCGCGTCCACCACCAGGATCACCTCGGCCACCCGGTTGTCCAGCCAGGACTCGATCGCGTACCCGAACATGACCGGGTCCTCCTGGTACACCGGGACGACCACGGTCACCGCTTCGTAGTGCCTGTTGCGGACCGGCCGGTACATCGCCGCCGGTATGCGCCGCAGGAGCCAGCCGATCCAGCGGACCATCCCCAGCACGCCCAGCGGTACGAAGTAGAGCCAGTCGGTGAACACATGCGCGTACGCCCGCACGTCAGCCGGCTTCCGGCGCGGTCGCCGGTGCGCGGTTCTCCCAGTCGGTGAACTCCCGCGCCACCAGGTCGGCGACCTCGTCGTTGACCTGGACCACGGCACTCAGCAGCGGCATCGCGACACCCAGCTCCGCGGCGTACCCCAGAAAGCCGTTGGTGTCCTTGGGCAGGCAGGCCCCGCCGTACGGCGCGCCGCCGCGTATCCCGTAGTTGATGTTGAAGGATCCCTCCGCGGACCGCGCCACCGTCGATGCCACATCGTCGTGCGGTACGCCGGTCTCCCGGCAGACCCGCCACATCTCGTTCCAGAAGCTGATCTTCGCCGCGTTGTAGAGGTTGTGCGCACACTTGATCATTTCCGCGGTGGCCGGCTGGTCGAAGAACCGCAACTCACCACCGAACGGCGTCAGGATGCCGCCCAACCGCTCCCGCACCCGCGCGCTGCGCGCACCCACCACCGTCATCCACGGCCACCGGAAGTCCTCCGCGGCCGACGCCGCGCGCAGGAACTCCGGGTTGCTCGCGAGGCAGAAACCCAGCCCCTCCGTACGGCCGGAAGCCTTCTCCAGCAATGGCCGCACCAGTTCCTCCGTGGTACCCGGCGGGACCGTCGAACGGACCACCACCGTGTGCACCGCATCCGCCTCGCCCAGCGCCCGCCCCACATCGCGCACGCCGCGCTCGAACGCCGTCAGGTCGTACCGCCGCCCCGCGTGCGGCGTGGGCAGCGTCAGGAAGATGAACGACTCCGGCTCCCCCCTCAGGTCGAGTTCCGCGCGCGCGTCCAGCCCCTCCGCCCGCTGCGCCCGCACCCGCTCCGCCGCGATGTCGACAAAGGTCACCCGGTGACCCATGTGCCGGAAACCCCGCCCCGTTGCCAGACCCACCACACCCGCACCGAAAATGAAGATCCGCGCCATCTGCCCCTCCGTAGCCGATCACTACCAGCGCGAACCATCCTGACGCTTCGTCACGTTTCCACGCATCTATCAACCGGCAGAAAGTCCGGCGCCGCCCGGCGGCACAAAGTACCCCCGAAGGTTTGCTTGCTTGAGCAAATGTGATGGTGTAGTAACTGCTCACGCCGCCTGGTGTGCGGCAGGTGCCGGGTCCGCTCAGTGGCTGGCGTGAACCGGCGCGACCGCGTGGTGACCGGTCGCCGGAGTCGACGGCACGGGCAGGGTGAGGGTGAACACGGCACCGTGCGGCTGGTTGGGTTGGTAGTCGATGGCCAGACCGTTGGCGGTGGCGAGCTGGCGGACGAAGTACAGGCCCAGCCCGGTACCGGGCTTGGTGGTGGCCACCCCGATCTCGGCCCGGCTGAACCGGCTGAACAGCTGGGGCACGAACGCGTCGGGTACCCCCTCGCCGTTGTCGCTGACCCGGACCTCCACGCGGTCGCGGTGGCCGGCCACGCTCACGGTGACGGGCGGGGCGCCGTACTTGGTGGCGTTGCTGAGCAGGTTGCCGAGGATGAGTTGCAGGTGGGCGGGGTCGGCCAGGGCGGTGCATTCGTCGGGCGCCACCACGGCGATCGGCCGCGCCGGATCGGCGCCGAACGCGGCGACCGCCTGCCGCGCCGAGTGCGTGACATCGACGTCGATCGGCCGGGCGACCAGGGCACCGGCGTCGAGCTGGGCCAGGGTGAGGATCTCCCCGACCAGGTCGCCGGCCCGGTGCCCGGAGGAGGTCATGCGCCGCACGTACCTGCGCTTGGCGTCCTCGTCCAGCTCCGGCCATTCTTCGAGCATCAACTCGCCGACGGCGACCAGAGTTCCCAGCGGCTGGCGCACGTCATGGGTGAGCATGGCCAGGAAGTCGGCCATCTGGGCGTGGGCCTGCTGCAGGTCCCGCCAGCTGTGCCGGCTGCGGGCGACCGCACCGACGACCAGCAGACCCACCAGCGCGGCGGTCGCCACGGCCACCCGGCCGGCGAGTTGGCTGCCGGCGAGCGACGCGAACATGACGTCCTCGCGTACCGCCGCGGACAGCTGCCACGGTGTGCCGGGGATGGGCAGCGAGGCGTAGCGCCACGCCCGCCCACCCTCCTCGTACCGGCCGGTCGGGTGCTGGCGCAGCGCGGCGGCCAGCGCCGGGTCCTGGCCGGGCAGGGTGGGGAGCCCGGCCGGCAGGGGCCGGTTGGCCGCCAGGATCGCGCCGGCGGTGTCGACCAGCTGGATGCGTACCCCCTTCAGCGACAGGGCGGTGGCGAGGTACGACGAGAGCTGGTTGTGCCGGATGTCCATGGCGCCGGAGAACACGCGGCGCCCCGAACCGGTGTCGAACGGCACGGCGAAGCCCACCACCGGTACGCCGCGGGTCGCCGAGCGCACCACCCCGGACACCGCGGGGTGCCCCTCCGCCACGGCGGTCCGCAGGTGCGCGTACTGGCCGGTCATGTCCCTGCCGACCAGGGCCGGGTTGTCCGGGGCCACCTGGATGACCCGGCCCCGGTCGTCGAGGAGGAGCGCGGCGGGGTACCCGAACGCCGTCAGGGTACGGGTGAACACGTCATTGCCCACGCCGGGGTTGGCGAGGAAGGCTTGCCCGGCCGCGCGCTCCCGGTCGATCACGTCGGTGACGTATCCGGTGACGAAGTCACCCATCAGCCCGATCCGCTGCGCGAAGCGCTGCGCCGCGGCCTCGCGGCTGTCGCGCTGGATCCACGACAGTCCGGCCACACCGGTGGTGGTCAGCACCAGCCACACCACCATCGGCACAGCCACGAACCGCCACCCGAGCCAGGGTGGCCGGACAACGCGGGCCCACCGCACAAACGCCATGATCGGCCGTGCCGGTTGCGACAGGGGCCGAATACCGAAAACGGAGCCGGGTCAGGAAAGCGGTAGCACGAGCCGGACCGTGGTTCCCGCGTCCTGGACCGAGCCGACGACCAGTTGCCCGCCATGGGCGCGCGCGATGAGCCGGGCGACGACCAGGCCCAGGCCGGCACCGTTGAGCCGCCTGGCCACCGCGTTGGAGGCGGTGAACAGTGGCTGGAACACGCGCGGTTGCTCACCGGCGGGTATCCCGATGCCCTGATCGGCCACGGTCACCACGACGCCGGTGCCGTCGCGGCCGGCGTGCACGCGCACGCTGCCGCCGGCGGGTGAGAACTTCACGGCGTTTCCCACGATGTTGACCAGCGCCCGTTCCAGCCGACCCGGATCGGCCGGCACCGGCGCCGGTACGCCGGCGGCGACGCACACCTCAACCGTCCCGTACAGCGTGGCCAGCAGTCCCCGTACCCGGTGGAGCACCGGGGCGAGGTCGACCTCCGTCCGTACCAGCCGCAGCCCGGTGGTCTGTGCCTCGGCGAGCAGTAGCAGGTTCTCCGTCACGGTCTCCAGGCGGTGACTGCACTGGTTGATCGCCGCCAGCGCCGTGCGGTGCTCGTCGGGTACCGGACCGGTGGCACCCGACAGCAGCAGGTCCACGTAGCCGCGCAGCCCGGACAGCGGCGTGCGCAGCTCGTGGGACACCGCATCGATGCACTCGTAGCTGGACCCGGCCATCAGTCACCACACGCCTCTCGCCACGCTCCTCAAGCGTAGGGTGAAAGCCACTCGTATCAGTTAAGATCGGGTCGAATACCGCAGGGGGAAGCGATGGCCACGGTCCTGATTGCTGACGACGACCCGATGATCCTCGATCTGGTATCCGCCATCCTGGCGTCGGGTGGGTTCGACGTCTCCGCACACCCCAACGGCCGGGACGCCGTCGAGGCGGCACTGCTGGCGCCACCCGACTGCGCGGTACTCGACGTCGCGATGCCGGAGATGACCGGCCTCGAGGTAGCGCGTGCGCTGCGCGCCGACGCGCACACGGCCGGCGTGCCGATCATCCTGCTGACCGCCCGCGGCCAGTGGCTCGATGTGGCGTCCGGGTTCGATGCCGGCGCCGACGACTACATGGTCAAGCCGTTCAGCCCGCGTGACCTGATCGCGCGGATCGACAGGCTGCTCGACCCTACCCGCCAGCCGTCGCGGTCGTCGGCGCACCGGTAGCCGCCCACGTCGCGGTGCTCCGGTACGGCAGCGTGATCTCCAGCCCCGGCCGGCCGTCGTGGGTGGACATCCGCAGCCTGCCGCCGTGCCGGCTCAGGACCGCCCGCGCCAGCATCAACGCCGTCGCGTTGCCGCGGGCGTCGGTCGCGGTGAACAGCTGGTCCGCCGCGCTGTTCGCCGGCATCGGTACGGTGATCAGCCAGCCCGTCTCGCCGGCGTGGGCGACCACCGGGATCGTCGCGGGCGTGGGTACCACCGCGATCGCGACCGCGAGCACCCGGTCGACCATCTCGGTCAACCACTCCGCGTCGCCCTGCACGGGCGGCCCGGCCGGGGCGGCCACGCTCAACCGGACGTCGCGCGCCGGGTTGCCGTTCCACCGCGCCACCGCCTGCCGCAGCAGGTCGGCCACGTCGACGCGGCCGGTACCCATCTCGATCATGTTGTTCTCGATGCCGTTGATCAGCGAGATCTCCCGCACCAGCGCGCCCATCCGGTCCACGTTGCGCCGGATCACGTCCACGCTCTGGTCCAGCACCTCGTCGCCGGAGCCGGCCGGCAGGAACTGCAGCATCGAATTCATCGACGTCAGCGGGGTACGCAGCTCGTGCGACAGCACGGACACCAGCTCCGTCTTCGTGGCCACCAGCTCCGCCAGCGCCCGGTTGTGCTCGCGCAGCCGCTGCCGCAGCTGCGTCTGCGCGGTCACGTCCGACACCACCAGCACCAGCAGCGGCGCACCGGTACCGCATTGAAGACGGTGCCAGACCCCGCTCGCCACCCGCCCGCCGGCCAGCCCGTACTGGCACGGACGCCCCCACCCGCCGGAGATCCCGTCCCACAGCGGGACGGTCGCCGCGTCGGACCGCTCCCGCAACCGCGCCACCGACGCACCGGCCAGCTCCGCCCCGCGCTCGGCGACGCCCAGCAGCTCCAGCAGGCGCTCGTTTGCCAGCACGACCTCGTCACCACCATCGCGGACGATCAGCACGCCGACGCCCAGGACCTCCACGAGCCCGGACACCACGGCCGCGTCAAGCCGGCCGGCCGCGCTGTCGCAGCGAAACGAGTCCTCCCGCACCCGGCACCACCCCGGATCCATCATCGCAAAACGCCACGGCCGAACCGGCTCAGTTGCCCACGCCGAGGCTGGGCATGAGCGCGGTCGGGTACCGGTCGCCGCGTGCCGCTCCCGCGGGTACCACCTGATCGATCCGGGCCAGGTCCTCGGCGGTGAGGGTGAGCTGTGCCGCGGGCAGCGCCTCGGCCAGCCGCTCCCGGGTGCGGGCGCCGACGAGCGGCACGATGTCCGGGCCCTGCGCCGCGACCCAGGCGATGGCCAGTTGCGCGAGGGTGCCGCCCTTCGCCTCGGCGACCGGGCGCAGCGCCTCCACGAGAGCGAGGTTGTGCTCCACGTTCCCGCTGGAGAACCGCGGGCTGGCGCCGCGGAGGTCGCCGGGCCCGGTGCCGCTGCCGGCGGTCCAGCGCCCGGAGATCAGGCCGCGGCCGAGGACGCCGTACGCCGTCAGGCCGATGCCCAGCTCCCGCAGCGCCGGCAGGACGTCCGCCTCCACCGCGCGGGACAGCAGCGAGTACTCGATCTGCAGGTCGGCGATCGGGTGTACGGCGTGGGCCCGGCGGATCGTCGCGGCGTCGACCTCGGAGAGCCCGATGTGCCGCACGTACCCGGCGTCGACCATCTCCTTGATCGCGCCCACCGTGTCCTCGATCGGTACGGCCGGGTCCAGCCGGGCCGGTCGGTAGATGTCGATGTACCCGGTGCCCAGCCGGGTCAGCGAGTACGCCAGGAAGTTGCGTACCGCCTCGGGGCGGCTGTCCTGCCCGCCGAACGCCCGGCCCGGCCCCCGCAGCTGGCCGAACTTGACGCTGAGCAGGTAGCTGTCCCGGTCCCGGCCGCGCAGCGCCTCGGCGAGCAGCAGCTCGTTGTGGCCCATGGCGTAGAAGTCGCCCGTGTCGATCAGCGTGACGCCGGCCGCCAGCGCGGCGTGTACCGTCGCGATGCTCTCGGCGCGGTCGGCCGGACCGTACGCGCCGGACATGCCCATCGCGCCCAGGCCCAGCGCGGAAACGGTGGGGCCGGTGCGGCCCAGGGTCCGTGCCTGCATCGCGTTCTCCCTCGTGGTGGGTTTCGTCGTCGTGGTCACCAGCCCACCCTGCACCCGGCGCGGGCCGCGCGGGAGCGGAGCGGTCATCGTGGGAGAGCCGCTCCCTGGCTCGGCCGGCAGGCCGCGAGGCAGCATGGGAGCATGCAGCGTAACCAGCTCGCCGACTTCCTGCGCCGCCGCCGCGAGGCGATCCGCCCGGTCGAGGTCGGCATCGCGGCCGGCCCCCGCCGCCGCACCACCGGGCTGCGCCGGGAAGAGGTGGCCATGCTCGCCGGCATGTCGGTGGACTACGTGGTACGCCTCGAACAGGGCCGCAGCAGCCAACCCTCGACCCAGCTGCTCGCCGCGCTGGCCCGGGCGCTGCGCCTGTCCGACGACGAGCGCGACCACCTGTTCCACCTGGCCGGCCACCAGCCGCCGCCCGCCGACGGGGTGGCCCGCCTGGCCCGCGCCGGTCTGGTGCGCATGCTCGACCTGCTCGGCGACACCCCGGCGCTGGTGCTGTCCGACCTGGGCGAGGTGCTCGCCCAGAACCGGGCCGCCATCCTGCTGACCGGCGACCACACCGGCTTCACCGGCGACCGGCGCTACCTCGCGTACCGCTGGTTCACCGAGCCCGCCGCCCGCGCGGTCACCCCGCCCGAGGAGCAGGAGCGCCACGCCCGCCAGCTCGTGGCCGACCTGCGCGCGG
>DATEJJ010000252.1:0-5897 GCA_035278125.1 Rugosimonospora sp. | reverse complement strand
CCCGCGCCATCGCCCAGCCGCTGCGCCAGCTCACCGGGCTGTACGGCCGGCGGATCGCGCAGGCGCAGATCACGGCCGTACTCCAGGCCGGCGGCGTACCCGTGGACCTGGCCGGGCGTACCGGTGCCGTGTTCCGGGCCGACGCCGGCACCCTCTGCCCGGACGGGTACCACCCCTCCGCCGACGGGTACCGCGTCTGGGCGCACGCCCTGTACCCGGCGGTCGCCGACGCGGCCGGAGTGCCACGTCCCACATAGCTACCCGGCGCTACCCGGCGGTAGCCTGACGCCATGCCGTCCACAGACTCCCGCGACGCGGTCATCGTCGCCACCGCCCGGTCCCCCATCGGCCGGGCCGTGAAGGGCTCCCTGGCCGACCTGCGCCCCGACGACCTGACCAGCACGATCGTGCGCGCCGCGCTGGACAAGGTGCCCCAACTCGACCCGGCGGACATCGACGATCTGTACCTCGGCTGCGGCCTGCCCGGCGGCGAGCAGGGCTTCAACATGGCCCGGGTGGTCGCGGTGCTGCTCGGCTACGACCGGCTGCCCGGCGCGACCGTCACCCGGTACTGCTCCTCGTCGCTGCAGACCACCCGGATGGCGTTCCACGCGATCAAGGCGGGCGAGGGCGACGCGTTCCTCTCGGCCGGCGTGGAGACCGTGTCCCGCTACGGCCGGGGCAGCTCGGACGGGCTGCCCGAGGAGGCTCAGGCGCTCGTGGGCGGCGGCTGGCAGAACCCGGTCTTCGACGGTGCCCGGGCCCGCTCCGCCGGCCGTACCCAGGCCGGGGCACCGTTCTGGCGCGACCCGCGCGAGGACGGCGAACTGCCCGACGTGTACCTCTCCATGGGGCAGACCGCGGAGAACCTGGCCCAGGTGTACGACGTGACCCGCGCGGAGATGGACGAGTTCGGCGTACGCAGCCAGAACCTCGCGGAGAAGGCGATCGCCGACGGCTTCTGGGCCCGGGAGATCACCCCGGTCACCACGCCCTCGGGCACGGTCGTGGCGGCCGACGACGGCCCCCGCCCCGGCGTCACGCTGGAGGCCGTGTCCGCGCTCAAGCCGGTGTTCCGGCCCGACGGCCGGATCACCGCCGGCAACTGCTGCCCGCTGAACGACGGCGCCGCCGCGGTGGTCGTGATGAGCGCCGCCAAGGCCGCCGAGCTGGGCATCACCCCGCTGGCCCGGATCATCTCCACCGGCGTCACCGGGCTCTCACCCGAGATCATGGGGCTCGGCCCGGTCGAGGCATCCCGCCAGGCGCTGCGCCGCGCCGGCATGACCATCGGCGACGTCGACCTGGTCGAGATCAACGAGGCGTTCGCGGCCCAGGTCATCCCGTCGTACCAGCAGCTGGGTATCCCGCTGGAGAAGCTGAACGTGATGGGCGGCGCGATCGCCGTCGGCCACCCGTTCGGGATGACCGGCGCGCGCATCACCGGTACCCTGCTGAACGCGCTGAGCTGGCACGACAAGACGATCGGTCTGGAGACCATGTGCGTCGGCGGCGGCCAGGGCATGGCCATGATCGTGGAGCGGCTCAGCTAACCGCCCGGGAACAGCGCGGCCCGCACCTCGACCAGCGCCCGCGCGCCGGCCGCCATCACCTCCACGTCCGGCTCCGCCGCCACCAGGTCGCGGGCCAGCACCCGCCACTGGTCCGGCAGGGCCAGGTCGCTCGGCAGCCGGGGTACCGGACGGGACGGCCGCCCGGTCGCCCGCGCCTCCAGGTCGGCCAGCCGCTGCGCGAGCGCGTGCGCCGCCTCCGCCCGGCTGCCACCAACGGCACTGGACGCCGCCCAACGGGTCGACGTCCAGTGCGAGACCTGGTCAACCAGGCGGTCCACCGCCCGTTCCAGCTCGCCAGGGGTCACCGGCGCAGGTACCCCAGCAGCCGCAGGATCTGCCAGTACAGGAAGATCAACCCGACCAGCAGGCCGAACGCGCAGTACCAGGCGTACCGCTCGGGCAGCCCGTACCGGATGCCCTGCTCCACCATGTCGAAGTCGATGATGAAGGTGAGCGCGCCGATCACGATCGCGGCGAGGCTGAACAGGATGGCCACCGGACCCGCGTGCTGCGTGGGGCCGTAGTACTCGTAGCCGAGGTTGTGGCCGAACATGGCGAGGATCCAGTTGATCAGGCTGAGCGCCACGAGGCCGAACAGCGCACCCACGACGAACCGGGTGAACTTGGGCGTCGCGCGCAGCACCCGGAGCTTGTAGAGCGCGGCCATGCCGGCGAACACACCGAAGGTGCTGGCCGCCGCCTGGATCACGATCCCGTGGTACACCTGCTCGAACTCGCGGCTCACCACGCCGAGCAGCACGCCCTGTAGCACCGCGTACAGGCTGATGACAATGGGGTTGGTCACCCGGGCGAACGAGATGACCAGGCCCAGCACCAGGCCGGCAATGGCGGAGCCGAGCATGGCCAGGCCGACGAAGGCGCCGCTGCGCAGCGTGAGCCACGAGACGGCGCCGGCGGCCCCCGTCAGCAGCAGCAACAGCACGGTGCGGGTGACGACGTCGTCGATGTTCATGGCCCGCGCGGCGCCCGCGCCGGGCTGGATCACTTGTGGGTACGGCGCGTAGCCAGTGCTCCGCTCGGCCTCGGCGGCTTCGCCGAGCCGGGTCAGTACCGGATTGGAACTCCGCACTGCTGCCTCCTGCTGAAAACGGTCAAACTCCAGCCTAGCTCCCCTGCGCGACCAGCACGTACGCCCCTCATCGAAGCCGGCAGCACCCTCTCCTCGCACAGCCGCAGTACGTCCGCCGCGCCGGTCAGCTCCAGGTGCTTGATCAGTAGCCGGAGGTGGTACGGCACCGGATCATGGTCGACCACGGTACAAAACGGTAGTCGACCCCACCCTCATTTGTGCCCGGGGCGGGACTCGAACCCGCACGCCTCTCGGCCGCCGCTTTTAAGGCAGCTGTGTCTGCCGTTCCACCACCCGGGCGCTGCGCACACCGTAACTGCTGCCCAGTGGGCTTGGCACCGGCCTTCCGGGCATGCCACCGCAGCTCAGCGCACATAGAACGGCGCCATACGCCTGGGTCGGGGGTGGACGTCAGCCGCGTGCGGGCACCGCTGGCGTGACCTCCGTGAAGCTTTCCCGCGGCTGGTGCAGCTCGCCGAGTGAGACCGCTTCACGCTTCAGGAACAGAGCCAGCGTCCAGTCGATCGTCACCCTGATCTTGCGGTTCAGGCTGGGGATTCGACTGAGGTGGTACGTCCGGTGCATGAACCAGGCGGGCCAGCCCTTGAGCTTGATGCCGTACACCTGTGCCACGCCCTTGTGCAGACCCAGACTCGCCACGGAGCCCGCGTACTTGTGCCGGTACTCCCTGGGCGCGCGGCCGCGTAATAAGGCGAACACGTTGTCGGCCAGTACCTTGGCCTGGCGTACCGCGTGCTGGGCGCTCGGCCCGGTCAGCGCGCCGGGCTCCCCGGTCAGGTCGGGTACAGCGGCGCAGTCGCCCGCGCTCCACGCGCCCGGTACGGGCTCCCCGTCCGGCCCGACGATCTGGAGCGTGGCCAGGCAGGTGAGCCGGCCCTTTCCGTCCCGCGGAAGATCGGTCTGCGCCAGCATCGGGTTCGGCTTGACGCCGGCGGTCCAGACGATGGTGTCGGCGTCGAAGGAGTCGCCGTCCGACAGCACGACCCGGCCGTCCACGCAGGACTCCAGGCGGGTACCGAGGCGGATGTCCAGCTTGCGCTTGAGCAGCTGCCGCACGGTGTACGAGCCCATGTCGGGGTCCACCTCGGGCAGGATCCGCTGGGTCGCCTCCACCAGTACCCAGTGCATGTCTTCGGGCCGCAGCTCCGTGTAGTAGCGGAGGGCGTCGCGGGCCATGTCCTCCATCTCGGCGAGGGCCTCGATGCCGGCGTACCCGCCGCCGATGAACACGAACGTCAGCGCCCGGGCCCGGGTCGCCGGGTCGGTGGTGGTGGCCGCCACGTCGAGCCGGTCGAGCACCTTGTTGCGCAGGTAGATGGCCTCGCCGATGCCCTTGAAGCCGATCGCGTTCTCGCGCAGGCCGGGGATGGGCAGGGTACGCGAGACGCTCCCGGGTACCAGCACGATCTCGTCGTACTCGACGATCCGCGCGGGGCCGACGATGGGCTCGACGGTGGCGCGCCTGCTCGCGTGCTCCACCCGCGTCACCTGACCCGCCAGGATGGTGCACCTGCGCAGCTCGCGGCGCAGCGGGACGACCGCGTGCCGGGGCGAGATGCTGCCGGCCGCCGCCTCGGGCAGGAACGGCTGGTAGGTCATGTGCGGGTGCGGGTCGACCACCATCACCTCGGCCTCGCCGGACCGCAGCCGCCTGGACAACCGCAGGGCCGTGTAGAGGCCGACGTGCCCCGCGCCGACGACCAGGATGCGATAAGGGTCCACGCGTCAATCATCCGGTACCGGGGTCACCGGCGGCGCGTGAGATTCGCCAGGTAGGCGGTGACTCCCGACACCAGACCCAGCCCGGCCAGCGAGGCGACCAGGTACCCGCCGGCACCGACCTGCTGCGGTACCGCCACGGCGAACAGGGCGAGCCCGGCGGTCAGTACCCACACCAGCGCCGCCCGCAGCAGCCAGCGGCCGAGCACGCCGGCGGAGACGATCGCGTCGTACGGCAGCACGCCGGCCAGGGCCGCGAGGGTGTGCAGCAGGTACAGCGCGCCGGCCACGATGACCAGGCGCAGGTACGTGACGGGCTCGGCGTACCCGGTGGTGGCGGCCAGCCAGCCGGTCACCGCGAGCAGGATGACCAGGGTCGGGGCGAACCCGCGCGGCCAGAGCACCGGCACCAGGGCGAGGATCACGGCGACGAGCAGCCCGCGACCGAGGACGAAGGTGGCCGGCCAGGCGGTGAGCATGGCGATCAGGCCGGACAGGTACACGCCGCCGCGTACCAGAGTGGGGCCGGGTGCGGCGCGGCGCACCATGGCGAGCGCGCGATCCACCCGGGACCGCAGGCCGGCCCGCATGTCGGCGATGTCCTGCCCGAATCCTCCGAAGCTCATCGCAGCACCGCCTTGGGTGCGGTGGCGGTACGCGCGATCAGCCGCAGCACCTGGTCCAGGCTGCCGGCGCCGGCCCAGGCCACCACCGGTACGCCGTGCTCGCGGAGCAGGTCGACGGTGTTGTCCCGCTCCAGCTTCCACAGCCGGCCGGCCATGTTGCCCCAGTCGGGCCGGACCGGGAGCGGCAGGTCGGGCGGGAGGGTGTCGACCGCCACCACGAACCGGCCGCCCCGGGCCAGCCGGGCCACCATCGCGGCCGAGCGCGAGTCCAGCAGCGGGGTGAGCACCACGACCAGCGCGTTCGCGGAGAACGTGTGCGGCCCGAACACGGTCGGCGGCGGCTCGAACGCGCCCACCGTGGTATCCACGTCGAGCAGCCACTCCAGCACGGTCAGGTACTGCCGCCGGCCGCTGGCGGGGCGCAGCCGGCGGGCGCGCATGGCGTACTCGACCAGCGCGACCCGGTCGCCCCGCTGCAGGTAGTGCTCGGCGATGCCGGCGGCCGCCCGTACCGTGGTGTCCATCACCGAGCGGGCGCCGTACACGCCGCCGGAGCGGCCGGCCTCGTGCAGCACATCGAGCAGCAGCACCACCTCGGCGTCCCGGTCGGAGAGGGTGGCGGCCACGTGCAGTTCGCCGGTGCGCAGCGAGACCCGCCAGTCGATGCGGCGCAGCCGGTCCCCGGGCGCGAACATGCGTACCCCGGCCAGCTCGCCGCCCTCGCCCGGCCGCCGGGACCGGTGCGCGCCGACCAGCCCGGCCGCCCGGGGCATCGCGTCGTCCGCCTCGAACTCCTCGGTGGTCGGGTACACCCGCAGCCGCTGGGTCGCGGACCAGGCGGCGGCGCCGAGCAGCAGGCCGTCCGCG
>DATEJJ010000251.1:0-6043 GCA_035278125.1 Rugosimonospora sp. | reverse complement strand
CTGCACCACCTCACCACCTGGCCGCCGGGCCTACGAGTGTTCGTGCGCCGCGTCAAACCGTTGCGTGAGACCACCCCCAAACCCCTGACCGGCGTCGACCAACTCGAACTCGACCTACAACTACGCGCCGCCGGCTGGCGCTACGAAGCCTTCGCCACCAACCACGACATTCCCCCAACTGAGCAGGAGACCCCGCAGCAGATCGCCGCCTGGCTCGACGGACGGCACCGGGTCCACGCCCGAGTCGAAGACCACTTCAAAGACGGCAACACCACCGGCGCGAAACGCCTACCCTCCAAGAAATTCGCGGTCAACGCCGCCTGGTACCGCACCCAGGCCATCGCCGCCGACCTGATCGCCTGGCTGCAACTGCTCGCCTGCACCGGCCACCTCGCCCGCGCCGAACCCAAAACCCTGCAATACCAAGTGTTCCACACCCCAGCCACCCTCACCCGAGGCGGCCGGCAACGCCACCTGAACTTCCCACCCGGCTGGCCCGCGACCACCAACATCCAGGCCATCTTCGCCCGTCTGTTCGCGCTCCCGATACCCGCCTGACCACACCTGCCCAACATCGCCACAAGAATCACCGCCCGGAGAACGGCGCCCACCGAGGCGACACCCGGCGCATCAACACGCCAACAGCACGGAACAAGCCCCACCCCACGCCAACACATCACCCCACGTTGATGTCAACATGATCCTGAAACACCAAGGTATGGCCGCTCCGGCCGGTCCAGCCGGTGCGAGCCACCGCGCCGGACTGGCGCCTCGTACCGGCTCAGGACGGCCCTGCCTGGGTGAGGAAAATGATCTAGCGACTCCGGGCGGATCAGGGTTCTGGCACACTTTTGTTGATCGATGGTTGTCGTTCAGGTGGTGAGCAGGATCCGCTTGCGGAGCAGGTCGAACCCGGATCAGCTGGCGTCAACACCCTTCCCGAACACACCCTTTCCCGAACAGGTCCACGGTCAGGCGCCTGGTGTCGATGTCGGCGAGGGTCAGGGCGAGCATTTCGGCGTCGCGGGCGGCGAGGTTACACGTGAGGATCATGAAGAACTGGTCACGTGGCCCGGTCCGAGTGCCCGGGTTCGGGGTGAGCAGTGCCGTGACCGCGTCGGTGTTCATGCACTTCACGGGTGCGGCGGCCGGAGCCTTGAGTCGCGGGATGACTAGAGCCGCCAGGACCGCTGCGATCATTTACACGCGAGGACGTCCGACACGCCCCAGGCTCAGAAGTGATAGGGCCCGAATCGGCCCCACGCGACCAGGGCGAGCAGGGTGATGAAGATGAGGTTGATGGCAGCGGCCGGTGTTTCTTTGCGGCGCAGGTGGACGACTGATCCACCGGCGGCAAGTGCCAGCCCGCCGAGGGCCGCGAGTGGAACGAGTACGGGGGCGACGTTGACGGCGGCGGGTAGGACGAGGCCGACGCCGGCGAGGATCTCGAGTATGCCGAGACCTTTGACCACGTTGTCGGAGAACCCTTCGACCCAGGCGAAGATGGGGGCGAGTTGGGCACGGGTGCGGAGGAGTTTCATCGTGCCGACGGTTTGGAAGAGCACCGCGAGCAGGGACTGCACGATCCACAAGAAGACAGTCACAGTTGCGCTCCTAGGCGAGTGTTTAGGGGGTTGGGTGCGGACACCGTCATAGGGTGCGCAGTCCGCCGTAGCCATGCGACTTACAGCCTTCGGCGGCCGTGTCTGCCGACGAGGTTAGACCGCCGCCAGGGACTGCCACCAACAGACGATTCCGAAGCCATCTCATCGATTCGATCAATACCCGAGGCGGCGCCTCGTCGACCTCCACACATCGTTGACGATCCGATCGCATCAATGCGCCTCATCAACAACGATTGTTTGCGTCAGCACAGCAGGGGTCCTAGCCTTATCACATCATTACCGCACTGGAGCATCACCGGAGGCGACGCGTGACCGACCGGCTGAGCAGGAACGGTGACCTGACCCCCACGCTCCCCGACGCCAAACGGTGGCTGGGGGAGCGAGTCGCCGATGGCAGTCACCCGTTCGGCGAGGCCGACGCGAGCGTGGCTGCGCGAGCCGTCGACACCCTGCCCGGCGTCGATCCGGTCAGTTGGGCGGGGCACTGGACCACGTTCGCCGCGGAGTTCGCCGACCAGGCGGAGACGCTGCAGAGAAGCAGCGAGGTGCCCGCCGCGCGGCGGGCGTGGTGGCAGGCGTACCAGTTCGCGTTCCTGGGTCGCTACCCGACCACCAACGACCCGGCGAAGCAACGGGCATACGATCGGGCGCGAGAGTACTTCGCCCGGGCAGTTGCGCTGGACGATCCGTCCGCCGAGCAGGTCGCCGTCCCGTTCGACGGGCGCGGAGGCGAGGGCGACCGGGTAACGTTCTGGGTTGCCCGGCCAGCCGGAGTGGACCGGCCGGCTGTGGTGATGATGTGGGGCGGCATCGACGGGTGGAAGGAGGAGACGTACGCACTGGGTCGGCTGCTGCGCGACCGCGGCTTTGCCACCGTTCACCTGGACATGCCCGGCACCGGCCAGTCGCCCGTGCTGGCCGGTACGGACGCCGAGCGTCAGTGGGATCCCGTGTTCGCCTGGCTCGCTGGAAGCGATCTGGATGCCTCCCGGGTGGCCGCGCTCGGCGTGTCCTTTGGCGGCTACTGGGCCATGAAGCTGGCCCACACCCACCGCGACCGGCTCGCCGCAGCGGTCAACTGGGGTGGCGGGGTACACCTCACGTTCCAGCGCGACTGGCAGCAGAAATCCCGCAACGCCTCGTCGTACCTGATGGACCTGATGGCCGCCCGAGCCCGCACCTTCGGTGGGTGCACCTTCGAGGACTACGTAGCCCACTGCGCCGGCCTCTCCCTGCTCGACCAGGGCTTGCTCGACCGCCCGTGCGCGCCGTTGCTGCTCGTCAACGGCGTTGACGACCTGCAGAACAGCGCCGAGGACATCCATCTCAGCCTGCGTTACGGCGATCCGAAGACGGCGCGCCTGTTCCCCGGCGGACACATGGGCACCGGCCCGGTGCTGCCGACGATCGTGAGCTGGCTAGCCGGCCGCCTGGCCGGAGTACACCCCGTGATCGGGTGAACTCACTGGTCCGCGTGCGCCCCCCGAGCATCTGGTGGATCCACGCTATGCCGATGGTGATGTCGGTGTGTCCCGAGCAGCTTGGTGATAACCAGGCCAGCCAGGCCGCAGGCAAGAGCGGCGGCGCCCGGTACCTCCCCCCAGTAGCCAAACCTGTCGCCGGCGCGGACGTCGAAGACCAGTACTCCGCCGGGTCGGCGTATACCGCTTGCTGGATCACAGGCTGTCGCCAGTGACGCAGGTCACCGGGCAGCCCGGACCGGGCGTTGGCGAAGGCCGGGCGGATGGCTGGGGTAGGGCGCAGATGCGCCCGACGCCGAACACCACCCGGTCGGAGCGTTGAATGTCCAGCATTGCATCAACAACGCCGACGGGCACGCCCGGATCGCTGCGGCGCTGGGCCTGCGAGCCGGGCACCCCGAGGAGGAGGGCTGGGCCGCGATTGCCTCCGGGGCGCACGACGTACCCGCCGGCGCAGCCACCGGTGCCGCACTCGCCCGGGGGATCACGAGCAACGCTCCGGCAGGCGTACCGCCGACGATCAGCACCTGGGCAGTGTCGTGTTTCCCAGTTGCAGTCATCATGGTGCTCCTCGCTCGGCCGCTCGTGCGCCTACGTTCGACCGTAGGCCATGCCTCGGATTGAATGCAATAGCGAAGACAACGCCTTGCGTCGACACTAATTGCATGCAACATTGGCTGGAACTAGGAGGTACGCGCACATGATCCCCAACGAGGCCAGAGCGCTGGCCGCGGCCACGATGCACGAGGCTGCCGGACGGATCGGCGCGCTGCATCCGGCAATCCGCCCCGCCTTCGTCGGTGCCCGCGTGACCGCTCCAGCGTACCCGGTAGCCTGCTCCCCGGGCGACAACCTGTGGATACATCGGGCGGTGTATGCCGCTGGTAGCGGCGAGGTGCTGGTCGTCGATGTCGGTGAGGGCGCCGGGTTCGGATACTGGGGCGAGGTGCTGAGCACAACGGCCGTCGCCCGCGGGCTGGCCGGATTGGTGATCAACGGTGGGGTTCGCGACCATGACGCGCTCGCTGCGCTCGGCTTTCCTGTGTTCAGCACGGGGCTGAGCATCCGCGGCACGACCAAGGACCCGGCCGCGCCGGGCCACCTCGGCGAGCCCGTCGAGGTGGGGGGGGTGCGGGTCCACCGGGGCGACCTAGTGGTCGGCGATGCGGACGGAGTCGCCGTGATCCCCCGTGCCGACGCCGAGAAGGTACGCCGGGCGGCTGCCGCCCGTGAGGCCACCGAGGCGGAGGTGATGCGGCGCCTGCGGGCCGGCGAGCGAACGCTAGACATCTACGGCCTCACCTGAAGTCGATTAGCCGGGAGGAGTCTCACCTCCCGACTCTCGCGATCTGGGCGTAACGGTCGCCCGCTACCTATGCCTTGTCACCCTGTCTGCCAGGCAGAGCGGTTCTGGCGCGAATTTCGTGGTGGGGTCCCACAGCCTGTGAGGGATCGATCATCACTCCAAGCGCCGCCCAGCACCTCCCGGTCACCGTCCGCATGAGGTCCACGAATCTGCGGCAGAACCCATTGACGTGGCAAGCGACACTGATGACGAAGGTCTCCCACCTCCGCTCGATCGCTTGGCGCCTCGTGGCGCACCCAGTTCTCCGTGGCACTCGTGCTTGACGATCTGGCGACGCAACAGGGTACGCTTCTGCCGGTCGGTGATGCGTAGCCCGGTCGGGTAGGTGTGCTCGCCCAGTACCGCATCAACCCGCAATCCGGTACGGGTGCTGGTCGCGGCGATGGTCTGCACCACGACCTCTTGACTGGTCAAGGGACTGCCCCCCGGCCATCGTGCGTACCGACCAGTGCGTGGCACCCTCCGGTGTGTGGTCGGCCCGTGTGACGCCTGTCAGGAGCGTACGCGGTTGAGGCTGGCCAGCGCTCCTTTGCTGGTGGCCAGCTGGTGATCTTCGACCGCCTTGAGCAGGCGGGTGCGGTTGCGGGCGGCAAGTGCTTTGATGATGCGTTCGTGTTGGGCGATAGTGTGGCGTCGGCGCTCGACCGTTGCATAGTCCAGAGCGATATACGGATCGGCGAGGGCCCACAGGCGGCGCACCTCGTCGAGGATGAGATTGAGCGGCGAGCAGCCAAAGATCGCGAGATGGAACTCGTAGTTGATGGGGACCATGTCAGTCCAGGAATCACTCTCGGCGAGCGAATCCATGTGGCTGTTGAGCGCGCGCAGATGGTCGAGGAACCCGTTGTCTGGCCAGCTGACGGTGCGGGTGAGTTCGCGCTCAAGCAGGCTGAGCATCAGCCGGATCTGGGCGAGTTCCTCAGGGGTACGTTTGGTGACGAAGTATCCTTGGTGGCGGTGGTGGGTGAGTATGCCTTCGTTGGCTAGCACGCTAAGGGCTTCGCGCACGGGTACGCGGCTGAGGTTCATCCGGCAGGCCAGTTCTTCCTGACGGATCTGTTCACCCGGTACGAGCTCGCCGCGCAGGATCCGCAGGCGCAGTTCCCGTACAGTCCGTTCGGTACTGGCGCCGTCCTTGACGAGGACTCTTCCGTTACGCACAGGCAATGCACCCCTTCCGGTGGACTTAGGGGAGGTTCCGGCCTAAGTTGATCAACTTCGCTGTTTGCGCTGGTCAGCAGACATTTTCGGACAGGTCAAATGTATTACCCATACGGGCGGTTGGATCGATGTCGGGAGCCCCGCGGGTGACCGAGCGGTGCTCGATTTGACCTGTTTTTTCTGGTATACAGGTAATACATCCGAAGCGCCTGAAACCCAAGCGGCGTAAGGACAGTAGCGTATGTCGATCACCAAGGCCGGAAGCTCCCGCTAGTGTCCTGAGTCACTGAAGCGGTGAATTAATGGTGTAGTCTGTGCTGTATGGCTGGTCGTGGACGTCCGAAGACGCCGTTGGTTCTGTCCGATGTGGAGCGTCAGACGTTGCTGTCGTGGTCGAGGCGGGCGAAGAC
>DATEJJ010000250.1:0-9822 GCA_035278125.1 Rugosimonospora sp. | reverse complement strand
CCCGGTCTGGCGGGTGCCCCAGCGCAACCCCGGCTTCACCGGCCGCGCCGCGCTGCTGGAGGGGCTGCGCGGCCGGCTGTCCGCGAGCACCCTGGCCGCGCCGCCCGAGGCGCTGTTCGGCCTCGGCGGGGTGGGCAAGACCCAGGTCGGTCTGGAGTACGCGCACCGTTTCGCCGCCGACTACGACGTCATCTGGTGGATCTCGGCCAGCCAGCCCAGCCTGGTCCGGGCCGCCCTCGCCGCGCTCGCGGAGGAGTTGGAGCTGTCCACCGGCAGCGTCGGCGAGAGCGTGGAGAACGTGCTGGACGCGCTGCGCCGGGGCGAGCCGTACCGGCGCTGGCTGCTGGTCTTCGACAACGCGGGCGAGCCCGAGCAGATCCGCGAGTACCTGCCGCAGGGTACCGGCCACGTGCTGGTGACCACGCGCAACCTGGCCTGGAGCCGGGTGGCCGCGGTGGTCGAGGTGGGCGTGTTCAGCCGGGCGGAGAGCGTGGCGTTCCTGCGCCAGCGGGTACCCGCGCTGACCGCGGGCGAGGCCGACCAGGTGGCGGAGAAGCTGGGCGACCTGCCGCTGGCCATCGAACAGGCGGGCGCCTGGCTCGCGGTCACCGCCATGCCCTCGGGCCGGTACCTCGAACTGCTGGACACGCAGCTGCCGCAGGTGCTGGAGGAGAACCCGCCGCCGGGGTACGAGCGCACCGCTGCGGCCACCTGGCTGCTGTCCCTGGAGCACCTGCGCGACCAGATGCCGGCCGCGGCCAAGCTGCTGGAACTGTGCGCGTTCTTCGCCCCGGAGCCGATCCCCACCTCGCTGCTGATCAGCGAGCGCTTCGTCGCGGCGCTGGTACCGCTGGACCCGACCCTGAACGATCCGCTGATGCAGGGCCGGTTGATCCGGGAGATCGGCAAGTACGCGCTGGCCCGCATCGACGCCGGGCAGGGCGGTACGGAGCAGCGCGGCGTCCAGATGCACCGCCTGGTACAGGCGGTGATCCGTAACCACCTGACGGAGGAGGCGCGGGAGGACAACCGCCGCGTAGTCCACGAGATCCTGGCGGCGGCCAACCCGAAGAACCCGGACGACTCCCGCCGGTGGCCTGACTACGGTCAGCTCACGCCCCACCTGGTGCCGTCGGGTGCGATCGCCTCGCCCGCGGCCGGTGTCCGCCAGCTGGTCCTGGACATGGTCCGCTACCTGTACCAGAGCGGTGACGCGGCGAGCAGCCAGGACGTGGCGGAGGCGGCGCTGGCGGCGTGGCGCGCGTCGGAGCCGGCCGGCTCAGACCTGCCCCGGATCCGCCTGGAGCTGGCGAACGCGCTGTGGTCACAGGGCAGGTACGCGGAGGCGTACGAGATCGACCAGCGGGCGTACCGGGAGCTGAACGAGCGGTTCGGGCCGGACTACCTGTACACGATCCGCGGGCTGACGGGGCAGGCGGCGGACCTGCGCGGGCTGGGCCGGTACGCGGAGGCAAGGGACCTGGACGAGGAGGCGCTGACCCGGCTCCGCCTGGTGTCCGGCGAGACGGACCCGATGACGCTTCTCGCCGCCAGTAACCTTGCCGTGTCGCTGCGTCTCGTCGGTGACTTCCGGGCGGCGGCGCACATTGACGAAGATGTGCTAGCGATGCGGCGGAACATACTCGGTCCGGGCCACGCACATACGGTGCTCTCGGAGATCAACTATGGCCGGGATCTACGCGATCTGGGCCGGTATGGTGAGTCGCGGCGCCTGCTGGAGGCGACGCTGAGCGCCGCCCGGCGGGATCTGGGGGAGAACCACCACCAAGCGTTGCGCGCGGCCAAGACGCTCGCCGTGACCATGCGCAAGCTGGGCGAGTTGAGGGCCGCGCACGCCCTGAGCCTGGACACGCTGGCACGGTACAACCAGGTGTTGGGCCGTAACCACCGTGACACTCTCGCCTGCGCGAACAACCTCGCGTGCGACCTGTCCGCGAACGGAGATGACGTCGGTGCGCGCATGACTGCCGAGGAGGCGCTCCAGCGCGCGCGCGACCGGCTTGGACATGACCATCCGCATACCCTGGCGTGGACGAACAACCTCGCCATTTTCCTGCGGAACCTGGGTGAACACGCCGCCGCGAAACGGCTCAACGACGGGGCGCTGGAGCGCTTCAACCGCATCTACGGCCCCGGCCATCCGTATACGCTCGCCTGTGTCATGAACCAGGCCAACGATCTGTTCAACCTCGGCGAGTACAGCGCGGCACTGCGGGCGGACCGGGAGGCCCACGCGGCCCTGTCGGTTGCCCTCGGCGAGAGACACCCCGACACGCTCGCGCTGGCCAACAACCTTGCCGCCAGTCTGCGGGCGGCCGGAGACCGAGCCGGCTCCCACCGCCTGCGCGACGAGGTGCTCTCCCGAACCCTGGAGCATCTCGGGGAACACCACCCGAATACAGCAGCCGTGCGCGCGGGTAGGCGCCTCAACTGTGATCTCGACCCACCGTCACTGTGACCGCTGAGCGCGCAGCGGGAGCAAGACCACGGCGCCGCAGTGCCTGCACATCGGCGGTAACCCGCGCCCGAATATGGCTTATCAGCTTGTACTGCTCGCGGCAGTAAACGGTGGGGTTACGGTAGCCACTACCTGTCCGGTACCGGTGGGCATAGTGGCCGCCTCCGCACACGGAAACAACCGGACAGGCTTGGCAGACGGCGGCAAGGACTCGAACGCCTCCCTGGCGCGCCTGGATCCCCGGATGGCGAAGCGCGTCGTTGAATGAGTGTGTGGCTACGCACAGCCCGGTCGTCGCGGCGCCGGGCGCGACCGTCTTGAGCGCATCACCCTGCTCGATCGATCCATCGGTCTCCACGACGAGCAGGTTTACCGGATCCAGGCCGAGCGTCTCCAGGCCGCTCCGCCCGCCGGCCAGAAGCCGGATGATCGACCCGAACGAGCGGATGTCCGTCTCTTGCCGCGGGGCACCGTACCAACGGTCGAAGACCGCGATGAGCCAGTCGGCATACGGGGTGTCTTCGCCCGCTGGATCGTAGTGCGGCGGCGGCTTGCGCCAGTTTCCGTGCGGCAGCAGGAAATCCGCCCGGGGCGGTGCGAAGCGCAGCAGCGCTTCGTAGACGGCGACCGGATCGTTGGAGATGTCGACCGTGCATAGTAAGCCGCTGTACAAGCGCCGGAATCGTTCGGAACCAAGCAAGGCGAGCCCTTCGCTCACCGCGGCGTAGGTGCTCCGCCCGTTCGCGAAGACCCGGTGCCGGTCGTTGGCCAGTTGGTCTCCGTCAAGGCTGACGCTCACGCGGATGCCGTACCGTTCGAAGAGCGACAGGAACTGCTCGTCCAGCAGCACGCCGTTGGTCTGGACTTTGAGATCCACGGTGGTTTCCGACGGCAGCGCCGCCTGTACCGCGGCAGCCACGTACTCCAGCTCACCTAGGCCGGCCAAGAGCGGCTCCCCGCCATGCAGAACAACGGCGACCCGGGTGAGTTGGTGTGCGCGCGCGTGCTCGCTGAGCCGCCGCACCGTCTGGTCCACCGTCGCCCGCGACATCACCAGCGGCTGGCTCCGCCATCCCTGGTCGGCGTGGCGGTATACATAGCAGTATTCGCACGCGAGGTTGCAGCGGCTATGAACCTTGAGGAGGAGTTGCTGGATCGGGGCGGCAGCATCGCTGTGGGTCATCGTCGGGCTCAGAGCACGTTGCCGAATGCTGCGATAGTCTCGTCCGGATCTTCGCCCATGAGGCGTTTCAGTTGGGTCGCCAGCACCGTGCCGTCCAAGGCGATCAACTGCTCGAGTGTGAGGTCGTCGAGTTGGACCAGTGCGCCCTCGACCTCAGGCTCGTTAGCGTGCATGCCATTTCCCTACTCCGTTGTATGTGGCACGGTGCGAGCAGTGTTCGTTATTCGTCGGTGCCTGCGGTAGAGACGACACAACCCAGGCCCGTTTCGCGGCGGAGACCGGCCCAGGGAAGACTGCCTGGTGTGATGTTGCCACATCGACGCAGAGTCGTATAGACATGGAGTCCGAGTGGCCCGGTACGGCCGGATGCCCGGCTCAACCGCGATCAAGATCCGCCGTGCCTGCGCCCGGCGGCAGCGCACCGGAACTCGACAGCCAGGCTGCCACCGCTGTCGCGGATGTGGCGAGCCCGGCTGCGTGCAGCTCGGCCGTGACGGCGCGTACCAGGTCCGGGCGCCAGGTCAGCGGTACGGCGACCGCAGGATCTCCACTATGATGCGTGGCCAGTGCCAACCCGATCCAAGCCTCGTCGTCGGCTGGGTTGGCGGTGACCGCGGCAGCGTAGCCACCCGCTGCGGCGGGGATGTCACCATCCAGATAGGACTGAGTCGGCGCGTCCGGCGAGCTGTCACCAGTTGCCGGGTTCTGGATGCACCGGCCTTGGATCGCGCGGGCGAGCCCGGACAGCGGCGCGCCGCCGGCCTCGATCAATCGGGGCCGCGGAGCGGCGACGGGTGGACTCGGCTGTGCGAGCCGCCAGGCACGCGCCAACCGGGCCGCCTCGCCCGGCGGCGGCTCGAAGTTGGCCATTCGCCACCGTACGGACACGGCACGCGCGATGTCCCGCGTGGCCCGTGCGACCGACCGCCCGGTCGGCTCGCGCCGCCAGCCCTCCAGCGTCGCGCGCAGGTACCCGACGAACCGTTCGCCCTCCGGGGTGAGGGCGGCGCAGCCGGCGAGCGTGTCCGCCGCGCGCCAGGTCTGCTCCAGCCAGTACGCGGACTCGAACTCGGCCGCCCGCCGGTCCACCAGCCGCCGCTTCCGCCAGTAGTCGATGACCGCGACGTGCGCGTACACCCCCTGCAGCAGCGCGCCGACCGGGCGCGGGTCGAGCCGCCAGGGAGCGTGGTAAACGGAGGAGTCTTCGGGGTCGTACAGGTCGACGAGGTCGAGCAGGGCGCCGAGCTTCATGTGCTGGGCTTCGTGAATCATCAGCAGCGCCATCCCGGCACCGTCCGGCGGCTGCGAGGCGGCGATCGCGCCGTACGCGGTGCGGGCCGACGAGCTGACCGAGCCGGACTGCGGTGCCCGCAGCGGTACCAGGCACCGCAGGCCGGTCCGCATGGCCAGCGCGTGCCCGGGGTGCTCGGCTCCGATCAGCGACCACGCACCGGCGAGCAGGGCGTGCAGCCGCGCCGCCGTGGCCGCGTCCAGCCGGGCCGCCAGCCCCTGCCCGAAGCAGATCCGGTACGGGTCCAGGTCGTCCACCACGAGGTGCAGCCGGCCGGCGGGGGAGTCGAGCACCATCTCCCGGTGCGCGCGCCAGCCCGGACTGTCCACTGTGTACGGCGCGGGAACGCTCGTGGTGCGCTCGGTACCGGCGACCGTGAGCAGCCCGGCGCGGGCGGATACCAGCGCGGCCCCGTCCCCGATGCCGTACGCCAGGCCGAGCGTGGGCAGCACGACCTGGCCACCCGGCGCCGGTACCGTCACCGTGAAGTCCAGACCCGCGCGCAGTGCGGCAGCCGCGGCGAGCCCGGCGAGGTACCCGAGCCCGGGCAGCCCGTCCTCCTGCGGCGCCGCGTCGTCCAACTGGCGCAGGCAGCGGGTGGCCCAGGTGTCCAGCAGTGGATGGGTGAAGATGAGCCGCTCGATGTCGGGGCGCCCCTCCACCGCGGCCAGCAACAGCGTCACCGCATCGGCCAGCCCCCACCGCCGCCAGCCCGCGGTACCGGACGCCTGCGCGATCGTGGTGCTGAGTAGCAGCCGGCGTTTGCTCGCCTGCCCGGAGCGCAGGATGTCCAGCGCGGCCGCGTCCCCGAAGCCGGTACCCAGCCCGTGGAACTGGTCCCCGGTCAGCCGGTACCGCGCCAGATCCGTGGCGGTCACGACGCTCCCATCGCCGGTGCCGACAGCGCGTCGCGCATCGCCTGCACGTCCGCCTCGACCCGCCGCCAGATGTGGTTGATCAGGCGGAGCTGGTCGTGGCAGTACACGGTCGGGTTGCGGAACCCGCGCCCGGCCCGGTACCGGTGCGCGTAGTGCCCGCCGCCGCACACCGAGACGATCCGGCAGGCCCGGCACTCCGGCGCGAGCCCGTCCACGCCCCGTTGCCGAGCCTGGATCCCCGGGTGGTCGAGTGCCTCGTCAAAGGAGTGTGTGGCGACGTTGAGCCCGGTGGCGGCGGCGCCGTGCGCGACCGTCTTCAGCGCGTCGCCCTGTTCGATCGCACCGTTCGTCTCCACCACGAGCAGGTCCACCGGGTCCAGGCCAAGCGCCTCCGAGCCGCTGCTGCCGCCGGTCAGCAACCGGATGATCGAACCGAACATGCGGATGTCGGTCTCCTGCCGGGACGCGCCGTACCAGCGGTCGAAGATGGCGATGAGCCAATCGGCGTACGGCGTGTGCTGCCCGGACGGGTCGAGCCGTGGTGGCGGCTTGTTCCAGTTGCCGTGCGGCAGGAGAAAGTCCAGCCGTGGCGGTTCCAGGCGCAGCAACGCTTCGTATACGACCACCGGGTCGCTGTCCAGTTCGACCGTGCAGAGAATGCCGCTGTAGAGCCGCCGGAACCGTTCTTCCCGCAGAAGTCCGAGGGCGCCGCGTACCGCGCTGTAACTGCTCCGGCCGTTGGCGTACCGGCGGTGCCGGTCGTTTGTCGCCTGGTCACCGTCCAGGCTCACGCCCACGCGGATGTCGTGTTCGTGGAACAACTCGAGAAATCGTTCGTCCAGCAGTACGCCGTTCGTCTGTACACGCAGGTCCACATCCGTACCTTCGGGTACCGCGCCCCGGATCGTCTGCGCGACGTATCTGATTTTGTCGATTCCCGCGAGCAGCGGTTCGCCGCCGTGCAGGATCACACTGACCTTCGACAGTTGGTGCGCGCGGACGTGTTCGCCAAGGCGTTGTGCCGCGCGGTCGATGGTTTCCCTGCTCATCACCATCGGCTGCAGGCGCCAGCTGTGGTCGGCGTGGTAATAGACGTAGCAGTAGTCGCAGGCGAGGTTGCACCGGCTGTGTACTTTCAGAAGCACTTGGCGAACCGGGTGAACCGTGGGACGGTGGGCCATCGACAGAGGCTAGATGACGTTGGTGAACTCGGCGACCGCGTCCGCTGGATCCCCCTTGGCGAACCGGTCCACCTGGTGTGCCAGCACGGTTGCGATACCGACCAACTCCTCGATCGGGAGATCGTCGAGCTGGACGAGGGCGCTCTCGACGGCGGGTTCGGATGTCGGCATCGGTTTCCCCTTACTGGCGTTGAATCCTAAGTATGCGGTCCTACGGCAGGCGCCGATAGTTCGGCTGTCATCTATCCATGTCTCTCCGGGTGCGCACCAACTCCGTGACCAGGCGCGGGGTGCCGGCGATCCTACCCGTAGCCACACTGCTAACCGGGTAGGCCCGTTTGATTGTTCGAAATCGACGCAGCTCCGAACTACGTGGGCGGAGGCTCTATTTCCATCGTGATCCTGCGGCCAGCCTCGATCGCGAGCGTATCCGGATGATCTTGGCCGAGCACGCGATGCGCAATGCGCCGTGCCTCCTCCAGTTGGTCCCGGCCGTCCTGACCAGCGCCGTTCTCCGTGCGGCTCACCGCCAGGTTGGCCGCCGCCGCGAGCACCGTGGGATGCTCGACGTTGAACTGCGCCAGGAGTTGCTGGTGGCAGTGCTCGTCCAGCCGGAGCGCGTCCCCCCTGGAGCCAGTCCCCGCCTTGTACGTGGCCAGGTTCATTAGGCAGATGAGAGTGTGCGCGTGGACTTCACCGAGCACCGACGGAAAGCGTTCGGCCGCATCTTCGATCAGGGTGGCGGCGCGTTCGTAGTCGCCGGCGCGTATCCGGAACACCGCGAGGTCGTTCTCGGCCGTGATGGTGAACGCGTGGTCGTCGCCGCCGCTGCGCCGGTAGCTGGCGAGCACGGTCTCGCCGGCTACCTGTGCTTCGGCGTGTTCACCTCGCCGGGACAGAACGCACCCGTGCTCCAGTACACAGGCAACGGTCAGCGGGTGGCCGCTGCCAAGGTGCCGTTCGCATCGCTCCACGGTGTCCCGGATCAGTCGGCGCGCGGCATCGTAGTCGCCCAGCCTCCGTTGCGTGATCGCGAGTTCCTTTGCGGCCACGAGGGTGCGCTCATGATCGATGCCTAGTTCCCGGCGGCACAGTTCGAGCGTCTCGGCCAGGCGTTCCAGGGATGCCCGTAGGTTCCCGACCTCACGCAAATCGCGTCCCAGGTTCCCGGCGGATGCCAGCGTAAAATGCGACAGAAGACCGAGCGTTCCAGTTCGGCGGCTCATGGTCTCCTGATCGAGTCGCAGAGCGGCGTGGAAGTCGCCGACCAGCCGCAGCGACACGGCGAGATTGTTGGCCGTGTTGTAGGTGCGCGAGTAGTCCTCGCCCACGCTGGCCCGCCATCGGGCCAAGGTCCGCTCCTCCATCTCGCGCGAGCGCCGGTATTCGCCGAGACCGCGCAGGTCGGCGCCCAGGCCGCTGGCGGCCAGCAGGGTGTATTCGTGATCGTCGCCGAGTTGGTGGTCGAGGCGTTCCAGCACGTCCTGGTCGATGGCGTACGAGTCGCTGTAGTCACCCTGGACGCGCAGCAGGTTCGCCTGCTCAAGCCTGAGCCGTAGCGTGTCGATGTCCGGTTCGGCCAAGCGCCGCCGCACCTCCAGCGCGCGCCCCGCGAGGTCCAGCCCACCCGCGTAGTCGCCGCGGTGGCGCAGGTACCGGGCCATGTCCAGGATGAACTCCCGCGCCTCGGGCTTGTCGGACTCCAGCAGGCCGGTCTTGTCGATGTGCCGGCGCAGACCTTCGTACGTCTCCCAAGTCCGCTGGTCGGACGGGTCGCCGCGCCTCTCGGTCGCGACGATCTCCTGGACGTGCTCCCGGTTCTTAGCTCTCACCTCTGGGCTCAACCCGTCTCTGATGACGTTCTGCACCAACTGGTGCACTCGAATCCCCTTAACGGACATATCTACCCTAGCAAGCGCGAACTTCCCAATATCACGAAGCAGTCGAGCGTGCAACATCGTGTCGCGCAGTGAAGGATCGTATTCAACCAGTAGGTCGATCATACGAGCGTTACTCAACAACTGGCTCGGTATCGGCTCCGGCGCGAAGAACGCGAACAGCTCCAGCAGCCCCACCGCCGCCGGGTTGACCTCCCGCAGCTTGTCCAGCGACAGCCGCCAGGTGGCCGCCGCCGGGTACGGGTAGCCGGGCGGGGGCGGCTCGTTCAGCATCCGGGGCAGGTGCTCGTCCAGCAGTTCGATGTACTTGCGCGGCGCCATCGCCGTGGTCGCCAGCCACGCCGCCGCCTGCTCCACCGCCAGCGGCAGATCGCCCACCTTCTCCGCGATCTCCTCCGCGTCCCCCCGGGCGAGCTGGTCGACCCGGCGGGACAGCAACTCGACGCTGTCCGCCCGGTCGAACACGCCCACCTCGACCGGCACCGCCTCCCGCGCCCACGCCTGGCTCAACGAGGTGATCAGCACGTCCCCCGGACCCACCGGCAGGTACTCGCGCAGCTGCTCCGGGTCGCCGGCGTTGTCGAAGACCACCAGCCAGCGCGGCGACGGGGTGCCCTGGCGCAGCGCGTCCAGCACCGCGGCCACCTGCGCGGTGGCGCCCTCCCCACCGGGCAGGCCCACCGCCTCGGCCAGGTCGGCCAGCGCGGTCCGCACCAGCGGCGGCTGGTCCGCCGAGATCCACCAGATCACGTCGTAGTCGGCGGCGAAGCGGTGCGCGTACTCGATCGCGATCTGGGTCTTGCCGATCCCACCCAGCCCGTACAGCGCCACCGGTACCGTCGATGCCGCGTTGTTGGCCAGCAGCTCCCGCAGCCGCTCCAGCGCATCGTCGCGCCCGGTGAACGCCGGGTT
>DATEJJ010000249.1:0-5697 GCA_035278125.1 Rugosimonospora sp. | reverse complement strand
GTACGGGCTGCGCGCGCTGCGGGCGGAGCGACGCGCGTTCGCGGACGTGGCCGCCGCGGTGGGGCTGCGCCCGGTCGCACCGCGGCTGCCCGCCTCCGTGTTCTCCGGCGGCAACCAGCAGAAGCTGGTGCTGGGCCGGTGGGTCAACCGGTGGCGCCCGACCGGGGTGCTGCTGCTGGACGACCCGACGCAGGGCGTGGACGTGGGCTCCCGCCGGGAGATCTACCGGGTGGTGGCCGACCTGGCCGCCCGGCACGGCACCGCGGTGCTGTTCGCCTCCTCGGACCCGGAGGAGGTGGTCGAGCTGGCACACCGGTGCCTGGTGCTCGACTGCGGGCTGGTGCGCCGCGAGCTGGCCGGCGCCGACCTCACCGAGGCCGCGCTGCTGGCCACCGTCCACGATGCACAGTCCACAGGGGAGGGATCGGGATGATCCGGGTGCTGCTGCGGCACCCGCTGCTGCCGGCGCTGGTGCTGATGGTGGTGGCGTTCCAGGCGGGCACCGGCAGCTTCCTGGTCCGCGCGAACCTGGGCGGCATCGCCGATGACGCGGCCACCACGGCCCTGGTCGCGGCGCCGCTGGCACTGCTCATCATCAGCGGGTACCTCGACCTGTCGATCGGGTCCACGCTGGCGCTGGGCGGGCTGGCCGCCGGCTGGCTGGCCGCCGACCGGCACCAGTCCCTCATGGTCTGCGTGCTGGGGGCGCTGGCCGCCGGTGCCGCGGTGGGGGCGGTCAACGGGCTGCTCTGCTGCTACCTGCAACTGTCCCCGTTCATCGTGACGCTCGGCATGCTGACCGCGATCCGGGGCCTGGACCAGCAATTGGTACCGCTGCCGCTGAGCAACTTCGGCACCGGCTTCGCCTGGCTGGGCGGGGCGAGGCTGGCCGGCGTGGCGGTACCGGTGGTGCTCGCGGTCCTCGCGCTGCTGGGTGCCGCCGGGTTCCTCGCGCTCACCCCGGCCGGCCGGTACGTCTTCGCGATCGGGGTCAACCGCGAGGCGGCGTACCTGTCCGGGGTCAACGTGCGCCGCACCCCGTTCGGGCTGTTCGTGGTCACCGGGGCGGCCGCCGCCCTGGCCGGTGCGATCAAAGCGTCCATCCTGGACAGTGTCGCGTCCGGTACCTCGGGCGTCGGGTTCGAGCTGACCGTGCTGACCGCGGTGCTGCTCGGCGGCGTGTCGCTCGCGGGTGGGGTGGGCTCCATCCTCGGTGTCACCCTCGGCGTGCTGTTCCTGGGCGCGCTGCAGAACGGGTTGACGCTGCTCGGGGTACCGACCTTCGGGCAGGAGGTCATCCAGGGCCTGGCGCTGGTGGTCGGTGCCGGGCTGGCATACCTCGGCCCGCGCCTGGAGCGGCTGGGCACGCGGAAGGCATGAAGGAGGCAGGCATGGTGGTTGCCGCACCGGACCTGGTGTTCACCAACGGCCGGGTACTGACGATGGACGAGCGGTTCTGGGTCGCCGAGGCGGTGGCGGTACGCCGCGGGCGGATCGTGGCGGTGGGCGGGACCGGCGAGGTGGCCGCGCTGGCCGGTCCGGGTACCCGCACCGTGGATCTGGGTGGGCGCACCCTGCTGCCCGGCATCAACGACTCGCACCTGCACGGCGCGGCGTACGGGCTGGCCCGCCCGCCGTTCGCCCTCGACCTCGGGTACCCGACCGTGCGCTCGATCGGGGACATCGTCGCGGCGGTACGCGAGGCCGCGTCCCGTACCGCCCCCGGCGAATGGATCGTCGGTGTCGGCTGGGACCCCGGTTACCTGGACGAGTGCCGGAGCGGTGCGCGGCTGCTACCCGACCGGCACGACCTGGACGCGGTGGCCCCGCACCACCCGGTGTGCCTGGGCGAGTTCTCCGCACACCTGCTGCTGGCCAACAGCGAGGCGCTGCGCCGGGCCGGCATCACCCGGGGCGGCGCGGTACCCGGTGGCCTGATCGACGTGGACGCGCCCGGCGAGCCCACCGGCATCCTGCGCGAGGGGGCGCAGCGGCTGGTGCAGAGCCAGGTGCCGGTACCCACGGTGGCGCAGCGGCGCGCGGCGATCCGTGGCGTGGTGGCGGACCTGCACGCGCGCGGCATCACCAGCTACACCGAGCCCGGCCTCGGCTTCAGCGGCTCGGACACGCTCTTCGGCGGGCTGGGCATCGAAAACTGGACCGCGTACGCGGAGCTGGCCACCGAGTCCACTCTGGACTGCCGGGTGACCGTGCTGCTGCTGCCCGCGCCGATGGGCGGCAGCGCGTCGCAGGCCGAGCAGGGGCTGGCCGACCTGGCCGGGCTCGCCTCCCCCGACCCGCGCCGGCTGCAGATCACCGGCGTGAAGATCTTCGCGGACGGGGTACCGCCCAACCGCACCGCGTGGATGAGCGAGCCCTATGTGGACGGTGGGCACGGCTCGCTGTGCGTGTCGGGCGCGACCGCCGAACTGCGGGTGGACGAGGTACGCGAGATGATCCGGCTGGGGCACGCGGCCGGGTACCAGGTGGGCGTGCACGTCACCGGTGACCGCGCGATCGACACCGTGGTCGACGCGCTGCTGGCCGCGAACCGGGCGCACCCCCGGCCGGACGCCCGGCACTACGTCATCCACGGCGACTTCGCCAGCCCGCGGAGCCTGGCCAGGCTGGCCGCGCACGGGTACGGGATCAACATGAACCCGGCCATCAAGTGGACCGTCTCGGACCTCATGGACGGGGTCGTGGGGGAGCGGCGCTCGGCGTACCAGTGGCCCGTCCGCGACGCGTTCCGGGCCGGCCTCGCGGTGTGCGCCAGCTCGGACGCGCCGATCACCGAGCCGGACTGGCGCCGGGGCGTGGCCGGCATGATGCTGCGCGAGTCCAAGGCCAGCGGCCGGCCCAGCGGACCGGAGCAGTGCGTGGGGCTGCGCGAGGCGCTGCGCGCGTACACCGCCAACCCGGCCTGGCAGGACTTCGCCGAGTCGTGGAAGGGCACGGTCGAGGTGGGCAAGGTGGCCGACCTGTGCGTGCTGGACCGGGACCTGACCGCCACCGACCCGCACGATCTGGTCGAGGTACGGGTGGCGATGACCGTCTTCGACGGCCGGGTGGTGTACGAGTCCTGAGGCTAGGCGAGCGCCACCTCGACCGGCAGTTCCTTGATGCCGTTGACGAAGTTGGACCGCACCCGGCGTACCCCGCCCGCCAGCCGGATGCCCGCCAGCCGGGGCAGCAGCTCCTCGAACATGATGCGGATCTCCAGCCGGGCCAGGGTGTTGCCGAGGCAGAAGTGCGGGCTGCCCTTGCCGAACGTGACGTGGTCGTTGGGCGTGCGGCCGATGTCGAAGGCGTACGGGTCGGCGAACACCTCCTCGTCCCGGTTGCCCGCGGCGAACCACAGCACCACCTTGTCCCCGGCCCGGACGCGCCGCCCGCCCAGCTCCACGTCGCGGGTCGCGGTACGGCGGAAGTGGTACAGCGGCGAGGCCCAGCGCAGGAACTCCTCCACCGCGCCCGGCATCAGGTCCGGGTCGTCCCGCAGCCGGGCCAGCTGCCCGGGGTGCTCGATGAGCGCGAGCATCGCGTGCGAGATGGCGTGCCGGGTGGTCTCGTTGCCGGCGACCACGAGCAGCAGGAAGTAGTTGTCGAAATCGGTGGGGGACAGCGGTAACCCGTCCGCCGGCACCTGGTTGACCAGCTTGCTCACCAGGTCGGTACCGGCGCCGCCGCGCCGCCGGGCGGCCAGGTCGCGCCCGTACGCGAAGACCTCCAGCGCGGCCGGGCTGCGGAACGGGAGGTCCCGGTAGGTCTCGCTCTCCGCGCTGTGCAGCAGCACGTCGGCGTACTCGGGATCGGTGTTGCCGATGATGCGGTTGCCCCAGTCGATGAGCCGCGGGGTGTCCCCCTCCGGTACGCCGAGCATGCGGGCCAGCACGTTGATGGGGAAGTCGGCGGCGACCTCGGCGACGAAGTCGAAGCGCTCCTTGGCCAGCGCCGCGTCCAGGGTACGGGCGGTCAGCCCGCGCAGGAACGTGGCGTACTCGGCGACCGCGCGGTGCGCGAAGTCCCGCTGCAGCAGCCGGCGCAGCGCGTGGTGGCGCGGCCCGTCGGTCTCCAGCATGGAGCGGCGGATGGCCATCTGGTCGTCGTCCAGCTCCTCCAGGTTGACGAACCGGGTGGAGCTGAAGGTGTCCGGGTCGCGGTCCACCGCGACGATGTCGGCGTGCCGGGTCAGCGCCCAGAACCCGGCGTTGGGCGCCGGCTCCGGCTGCCAGTGCACCGGGTCCTCGCGGCGCAGCGTGTCGAACATGCGCCACGGGGTGGTCCCGTCCAGGAAGCGGTCCGGATCGGCGAGATCCACCTTGTCCAGCGGCACGGTATCCACGAGCTGACCTCCCGACAGAACGTTTGCATGCAAACGATATGCGCTACGATCGCGACATCACAAGAGGAGGGGCGTCATGGCAAGCCTACGCGGGTTCTTCCCCCCGAAGACCGGTACCGGACGGTCGGCCCTGGTACCGCCGCCGCCGTGGTACTACTCGGGCGACCTGCTCACCATCGAGTACCGGACGGACCCGGCCCGGGTGGCCGCACTGCTCCCGCAGCCGCTGGAGCCTGCCGAGCAGGATCCGGGTGCGGTCGCGCTGATCTGGGCGGACTGGCAGTCCTGCGGCGAGTCCCGGGCCGAGCTGCTGGACCCGGTACGCGGCCAGTACAAGGAGTGCTTCGTGGTGGTGCGGTGCGGGTACCGGGGTCAGACGTACTCGCGCTGCGTGTACATCTGGGTGGACAAGGACTTCGCCGTCGCGCGCGGGCTGCACCAGGGGTACCCGAAGAAGCTGGGCTCGATCCACCTGACCCGCCCGCACCCGTACGGGCCGGCGCCGCGCATCGCGGCCGGTGCCACCTTCGGTGCCACCCTCGCCGCGGCCGACCGGCGGCTCGCCGAGGCGGTGGTGACGCTCCGGGAACCGGCCGCCAGCAACGGCTTCGTCAACGGCCACCCGATGGCGCACCACCGCTGGCTGCCGTCGATCGAGCCGGGCAAGGGCCTGGCGCTGGACGAGCTGATCTCGTCGGCCGCCGCCGCCTTCGAGGGCGGCCAGCCCTGGGCCGGCGACGCGGACCTGCGGCTGTTCGAGGCGCCCACCGAGGAGCTGGCCGAGCTGGTCATCGAGGAGCCGATCGGCGCGTACTACCGCCAGGTGGGCGTGGCCTGGAACGGGGGTACGCTGCTGGAGAGCGGCACCTCCGGCGCGGAGTAGGCGTGCTGCGCGACGCGGAGCGGGCGGCCGCGGCGAAGGTGGGCGGGCTGCCGCTCAACCGCGAGGCGATGGCCCTGGTGTCCAATGTGTACCGCGCGGCGGCGGCCATCCGCCAGCACGTGGAGAACTCGGTGCTGCGCGGGGCGGAGCTGACCTGGACCGGGTTCGTGGTGCTCTGGGTCGTCTGGATCTTCGGTGGCTCGGAGACCCGGCACGTCGCGGAGGAGGCCGGCATCTCCAAGGGGACGCTCACCGGCGTGGCCCGCACGCTGGAGGCGCGCGGGCTGCTCGCGCGCCGGGCGCACCCCTCCGACGGCCGCCTCGCGGTGCTGGCCCTGACACCGGCGGGCGAGGAGCTGATGGGGCGGCTGTTCCCGGCGTTCAACGCGGAGGAGGCGTTCGTGACCCAGCCGCTGGCGCCGGCCGAGTGCCTCGCGGTGGCCGGCGGGCTGCGCCAGGTGGTCGCCCA
>DATEJJ010000248.1:0-19639 GCA_035278125.1 Rugosimonospora sp. | reverse complement strand
GGAGCCTTGGCAGTCGGTGCGGAGGGAGCTTGTGCCGGACGCGTCGTGGGCTTGGCGGCGGCGCCCGCAGACTGCACCTGCTTCTGGTGTGCCTCCCAGCGCTGGCGGGCCTCGGCGTACTGCCGCTCCCACTCCTCACGCTGCTTCTCGAAGCCGGGCAGCCACTCCGCCGTGGACGGGTCGAAGCCGTCCGGGTAGACGTAGTTGCCCTCGTTGTCGTACGTGGCGGCCATGCCGTAGAGGGTCGGGTCGAAGTGCTCCTCGCCCTCGACGAAGCCCTCGTTGGCCTGCTTGAGCGACAGCGAGATGCGCCGGCGCTCCAGGTCGATGTCGATGACCTTGACCATCACGTCGGAGCCGACCTGCACCACCTGCTCCGGGATCTCCACGTGGCGCTCGGCCAGCTCGGAGATGTGCACCAGGCCCTCGATGCCGTCGTCCACCCGGACGAAGGCGCCGAACGGAACCAGCTTGGTGACCTTGCCCGGCACGATCTGCTGGATCGCGTGGGTGCGGGCGAACTGGCGCCACGGGTCTTCCTGGGTCGCCTTCAGCGATAGCGAGACCCGCTCCCGGTCCAGGTCGACGTCGAGCACCTCGACCTCGACCTCCTGGCCGACCTCGACCACTTCGGACGGGTGGTCGATGTGCTTCCAGGACAGCTCCGAGACGTGCACCAGACCATCGACACCGCCGAGGTCCACGAACGCCCCGAAGTTGACGATCGAGGAGACCACGCCCTTGCGGACCTGGCCCTTCTGCAGCTTGTTGAGGAACTCGGTGCGGACCTCGGACTGGGTCTGCTCCAGGTAGGCGCGGCGGGACAGCACCACGTTGTTGCGGTTCTTGTCCAGCTCGATGATCTTCGCCTCAAGCTCGCGGCCCACGTACGGCTGCAGGTCGCGTACCCGGCGCATCTCCACCAGCGACGCGGGCAGGAAGCCACGCAGACCGATGTCGATGATCAGACCGCCCTTGACGACCTCGATGACCGAGCCCCGAACCACACCGTCGTCTTCCTTGATCTTCTCGATGGTGCCCCACGCCCGCTCGTACTGCGCGCGCTTCTTCGAGAGGATCAGCCGTCCCTCCTTGTCCTCCTTCTGGAGAACAAGGGCCTCGACGTGGTCCCCGACGGAGACCACCTCGGCCGGATCGACGTCATGCTTGATCGACAACTCGCGCGAGGGGATGACGCCCTCGGTCTTGTAGCCGATGTCGAGCAGGACCTCGTCCCGGTCGACCTTCACGATGGTGCCTTCGACAATGTCGCCATCGTTGAAGTACTTGATGGTGTCGTCGATCGCGGCGAGGAACGCCTCCTCGGAACCGAGGTCATCGACGGCGATGCGTGCACCGCTGGGCGCGGCGTTGGCGGGTGTGCTGGCGCTCGAGGTGGCCTCGATGCTGCTCGTCATGTGGGCTGTTGCTCCGGTCGGATGATGTCTGTGTGACCCAGGTGCGCCCGCGAGCCCGCCGCTGGACATACCTGGGCGATCCGGCAAGAGATCATGGAAGGTATCCGGCGGCCGCGGACCTGCTCCCTACCGAGATACGCGACCCACGAGTGCATCGACTAGCTTACCCTGCGCATTGCCGCGCGGTGCAAGCCCCGCCAGCAGGTGATCGTACCTTTCTCGGGCCGGGTTCCGGCGCTCCGACCCGCCCCCGGCGCGTCTCGCAGCGCGACGTGCGCATACCGTGACCCCGTGATCATGCCGGAGCCCGGGGTCACCCGGCAGGACGTCAGCCAGGAGCAGAGCCGGAGCGCGAACCGCCGCTGGTGGGACGGCGACGCGGACGCGTACCAGGCGGAGCACGGAAGTTTCCTCGGCGACGTGGACTTCGTGTGGTGTCCGGAAGGGCTGCGCGAGGCGGACGCGCGGCTGCTCGGCGAGGTGGCCGGGGCCGCCGTGGTCGAGGTCGGCGCCGGCGCCGCCGCCGCGTCCCGCTGGCTCGCCGATCAGGGCGCGGACGTGGTCGCGGTGGACCTGTCCGCGGGCATGCTGCGGCATGCCGCGCTCGCCGCCGACAAGACGGGGGTACGGGTACCGCTGGTGCAGGGGGACGCGGCCGCCCTGCCGCTGCGCTCGGGCTCCTTCGACATCGCGTGTACCGCGTTCGGGGCGGTGCCCTTCGTCGCCGACTCGCTCGCGGTGATGCGGGAGGTGCACCGGGTACTCCGTCCGGGTGGGCGCTGGGTGTTCGCGGTCACCCACCCGATGCGCTGGATCTTCCTCGACGACCCGGGTGAGACCGGCCTGTACGCGGTCCACTCGTACTTCGACCGGCGCCCGTACGTCGAGTACGACGAGGCGGGTACGCCCACGTACGTGGAGCAGCACCGCACCCTCGGCGACCGGATCCGCGAACTGGTCGCGGCCGGATTCGTGCTGCGCGACCTGGTGGAGCCGGAGTGGCCGGAGGGGCACGAGCAGATCTGGGGCCAGTGGAGCCCGCTGCGGGGCCGGCTGTTCCCGGGAACCGCGATCTTCGTGGCGGTGAAGGAGTAGCCGTTCGTGCCTTGCCTCACGCATTTCCCTGGGACTACCGTGGAAGCGCTCCCAAACGCGTATGGTGCGCTGACCTTGCGGGGAGCAGGGTGCCGGACCGGTCGGGGGTCCGGCACCGCCCTTTTGCCCAGATCGTCAGTGGTCCGCCGCGTCCCAGTCCCGCCCCGCGCCGACGGACACCTCCAGCGGTACGTCCAGCGGGTACGCGCCGCCCATCTGCTCGCGTACCAACGCCTCCAGCGGCTCCCGCTCGCCCGGTGCCACCTCGAACACCAGCTCGTCGTGGACCTGGAGCAGCATCCGGGACCGCAGCCCCGACTCGCGCAGCGCGCCGTCCACCCGGAGCATCGCCACCTTGATGAGGTCGGCCGCGGAGCCCTGGATCGGCGCGTTGAGAGCCATCCGCTCGGCCATCTCCCGGCGCTGCCGGTTGTCGCTGTTCAGGTCGGGCAGGTACCGCCGCCGGCCGAGCACCGTCTCGGTGTACCCGTCGTGCCGCGCCTGCGCCACCACCCGCATCAGGTAGTCGCGTACCCCGCCGAAGCGGCTGAAGTACTCCTCCATCAGCAGCGTCGCCTCGGCCGGGGTGATGCCCAACTGGTTGGCCAGCCCGTACGCGGACAGCCCGTACGCCAGGCCGTAGTTCATCGCCTTGATCCGGCGCCGCTGCTCGTGCGTGATCTCGGTGGGCGCCACCGCGAAGACCGACGACGCGGTGGCGGCGTGGAAGTCGAAGCCGGAGTTGAACGCCTCGATCAGCGCGGCGTCGCCGGACAGGTGCGCCATGATCCGCATCTCGATCTGGCTGTAGTCGGCCGTCACCAGGGTCTCGAAGCCCTCGCTCACCACGAACGCGCGGCGGATCCGCCGCCCCTCCGCGGTGCGGATCGGGATGTTCTGCAGGTTGGGGTCGGTGCTGGACAGCCGGCCGGTGGCGGCGACCGTCTGGTTGAAGGTGGTGTGGATGCGCCCGTCGTCGCTCACCGACTTCAGCAGGCCGTCCACAGTGGACTTCAACTTGGCCACGTCGCGGTGGCGCAGCAGGTGCTCCAGCACCGGGTGCTGGGTCTGCGCGTACAGCGAGGCCAGCGCGTCGGCGTCGGTGGTGTACCCGGTCTTGATGCGCTTGGTCTTGGGCAGCCCCAGCTCGGTGAACAGGATCTCCTGCAGCTGCTTGGGCGAGCCCAGGTTGAACTCGCGCCCGACCACCTCGTACGCCGCCTGCGCGGCCGCCTTCACCTCGGCGGCGAAGTGCGCCTCCAGCTCGGACAGGTAGTGCGTGTCGGCGCCGATCCCGGCGCGCTCCATGCCGGCCAGCACGTCCACCAGCGGCAGTTCCACCTCGCGCAGCAGCCGCAGCGCGCTGCCGTCGGCCGCGCCGCCGCCCGTCTCCCCGGACACCGCCGGGCGGCTGTCCCGGGACAGCTCCGCACAGATCGCGTCGCCCAGGTCCAGGGTGGCCCGGGCGCGCAGCATCAGGTTCTGCTCCGACTCCCCCTCGTCACCCAGCCCGTCCAGGGTGAGCTGGCCGTCGTCCGGCCCCTCCACCCGCAGCTCCCGTTGCAGGTAGCGCAGGGCCAGGTCGGTCAGGTCGTAGCTGCGCTGGTCGGGGCGGGCCAGGTAGGCCGCGAGCGCGGTGTCCACCGACATGCCGCGCAACGCCCAGCCGCGCTCGGCGAAGGCCAGCAGCGCCGCCTTGCCGTCGTGCAGCACCTTGGGGCGGTCCGGGTCGCCCAGCCAGGTGGCCACCGCCGCGTCGTCCGCCTGGTCCAGCGCGGCCGGGTCGAACCACGCGGCCGGACCGTCCGAGGTGGCCACCGCCACGCCGGTCACCTCGCCGGTGCCCCGGCCGAAGGTGCCGGACACCGCGACGCCCACGGGTGCCACGCCGGTGTGCGCGGCCAGCCACGGCGCGACCTCGCCGGCGGCCAGGATCCCCCCGCTCAGGTCGAACCCGGCCTCCGCCTCCGGCTCCACCGCCTCCAGGTACTGGTACAGGCGGTCGCGCAGCACCCGGAACTCGAGCGCGTCGAAGACCTGGTGTACCGCCTCCCGGTCCCACCCCGGCCAGCGCAGGTCGTCCGGGCGCAGCGGCAGCTCCAGGTCGGTCACCAGCCCGTTGACCTGGTAGTTGACCAGCACCTGGGCCAGGTGCGCGCGCAGGTTGTCGCCGGCCTTGCCCTTGATCTCGTCGACGTGCGCGACCACGCCGTCCAGCCCGCCGAACTGCGTGATCCACTTCGCCGCGGTTTTCGGCCCCACCCCGGGTACGCCGGGCAGGTTGTCGCTGCTCTCGCCGACCATGGCGGCCAGGTCGCGGTACCGCTCCGGGCCGACGCCGTAGCGCGCGAACACCGCGTCGGCGTCCATCCGGTCCATCTCGGACACGCCACGCTTCAGGTAGAGCACGGTCACGCCGCCGGTGACCAGCTGGAACGCGTCCCGGTCGCCGGTGATGATGCCGACCTGCATGCCGTCTGCCCGGCCCTGGTGGGCCAGGGTGGCGATCACGTCGTCGGCCTCGTAGCCCGGCTTCTCGATGGTCTGGATACGCAGCGCCGCCAGCACCTCCTTGACCAGGTCGACCTGGCCGGAGAAGTCGGTCGGGGACTGCGACCGGTTCGCCTTGTACTCCGCGTAGCGCTCGGTGCGGAAGGTCTGCCGGGACACGTCGAAGGCGACCACGATGTGCGTCGGCTTCTCGTCCCGCAGCATGTTGATCAACATGGAGGTGAAGCCGAACACGGCGTTGGTGACCTGACCCGTACTCGTGGAGAAGTTCTCCACGGGCAGGGCGAAGAACGCCCGGTACGCGAGCGAGTGTCCGTCCAGGAGCAGCAGGCGTGGCGTTTGCGCACTCACGCCCTGGAATCTAGTCCTACCCTCCGACAAGATGCCCGTCCCGTACCCATCGGCTCGCCGGCGGGTACGGGACGGTACTGTGGTCAGCCGCCCAGGTAGGCCCGGACGATCTCCGGGTCCTGGGCCAGCTCCTGCGCCGGCCCTTCCAGCTTCAGCGAGCCGGACTCCAGCACGTACGCCCGGTCCGCGATGCCCAGCGCGGCGAGCGCGTTCTGCTCCACCAGGAGGATCGTGGTGCCCTGCTCGCGGATCGTGCTGATGGTGTTGAAGATCAGCTCGACCAGTACCGGCGCCAGCCCCATCGAGGGCTCGTCCAGCAGCAGCAGCTTGGGCTTGGCCATCAGGGCCCGGGCCACGGCGAGCATCTGCTGCTCGCCGCCGGACATCGTGCCCGCCTTCTGGTCGATCCGCTCGCGCAGCCGCGGGAACAGCTCCAGCACGTGCTCCCGGTCCGCCGCGATCTCCGCCCGGTCCTTGCGCAGGAACGCGCCGAGATCGAGGTTCTCCGATACCGACATGCGCGGGAAGATGCGCCGGCCCTCCGGCGACTGGGCGATGCCCAGCCGCACGATCTGGTCCGCCGGGGTCCGCTCCAGCCGGGTCCCGTTGAACACTGCCGTGCCGCGGCGCGGCCGGAGCAGCCCCGAGATGGTACGCAGCGTGGTCGACTTGCCCGCCCCGTTGGAGCCGATCAGGGTGACGATCTCGCCGGGCATGACGTGCATGGTGAGACCCTTGACCGCGGCGATGTTGCCGTAGTAAACGTGCACGTCCTCCAGCGCCAGCATCGGCGACCCGTTGGTGCTGGTCATGCCGCCGCCTCCCCCGCTGCCTTGCCGAGGTACGCCTCGACCACCCGCGGGTTCGACTTGATCTCGTCCGCGCTGCCCTCGGCGATCTTCTCACCCCGGTCCAGTACCGTGATCCGCTCGGAGACCCGCATCACCACGCTCATGTCGTGCTCGATCAGCAGGATGGACACCCGCCGCTCGTCCCGTACCCGGTGCACGAACTCCACGAACTGCGCCGACTCGCGCGGGTTCATCCCGGCCGTCGGCTCGTCGAGCAGCAGTACCTGCGGCCGCAGCGCGAGCGCCCGGGCCACCTCCAGCCGGCGCTGGTCGCCGTACGAGAGGTTGCGGGCGTACTCCTCCGCGGTCTTGCCGATACCCACGAAGTCGAGCAACTCCTGCGCGGCCGAGTGCGCGTCCCGCTCCTCCCGCCGCTGCCGGCGGGTACGCAGCACGGTACGCGTGATCCCGGAGTGCAGGTGCGAGTGCATCGCCACCTTCACGTTCTCTTCCGCCGTCATCAGGCCGAAGAGCCGGATGTTCTGGAAGGTGCGGGCCATGCCGAGCGAGGCGATCCGGTTCGGCGGCAGGCCGGTGATGTTGGCCCCGCTCAGGTACACGTGGCCGCTGGTCACCTTGTACATCCCGGTGAGCGCGTTGAAGAACGTCGTCTTCCCCGCGCCGTTGGGCCCGATCAGGCTGACGATGCCCAGCTCCGGGATGGTGAAGCTGACCTCGTTGACCGCGACCAGGCCGCCGAAGCGCATCACGATGCCGTCCGCCTGCAGCACGGCCCCGGGGGCGGGAGTACTCATTCCGGCTCCCCCTTACCCGGGTCGCGCTCCAGCACCGGCGGCTCGTCGAGTACCGCCGCGTCCAGTTCGGGCGCCTGCTGCTCCATGTCGCTGCCCAGCGCCTCCACCTCGGTACGGCCGGGCTCGCGCAGCACCAGCCGGGTACGCGCCTCGGGGATGAGGCCCTCCCGGCGGAACAGCATCATCAGGACCAGCACGGTACCGAACAGCAGGAACGAGTACGACGTGAAGTTGATGTTGGTACCGGCCGCGCTGTTGATGGAGTTGCCGACCTCCGGCAGACCCGTCTGGTTGAACCAGGCGAGGAACATCGCGCCGATCATGACACCCCAGACGTTGCCCATGCCGCCGAGCACCACCATGGCCAGCAGGGTGATCGACTTGCTGAAGTCGAACGGGTTGGGAAGCACGCCGCCGATCTGCATCGAGTACGCGACACCGGCGATGCCACCGGCCAGCGCGCCCACGCCGTACGCCGCCAGCTTGGTGCGCATCAGCGGTACGCCCATCGCGCTCGCCGCCAGCTCGTCCTCGCGGATGGCCAGCCAGGCCCGGCCGAGCCGGCCGACCCGCAGGCGCAGCGAGATGAACACGATCAGCGCGGTCAGGATCGCGAAGATCACGTACCGGGAGAGGTTGTCCGAGGGCCCGAGCGAACGCCACTGGAAGCCGTTCGCCTGGCTCACGCCCGGCCCCTTGATCTGGTCCACCGGCGTGATGCCCTTGTTGCCGTTGGACAGGTTGAACCCGCCGAGGTCGTCGCCGTTGGTGAAGATCTGCGGGATGATCTCGCCGAAGCCGAGCGTGACGATCGCCAGGTAGTCGCTGCGCAGCCGCAGCGTCGGCGCGCCGATGAGTACGCCGGCCAGGGCGCAGATCGCGGCGCCCACGATCAGCAGCAGCAGGAAGTTGAAGTGGATGCCGCCGGTGGTGAACGGCGCCGGGTTACCGAGGATCTTGATGTTCAGGTGGCTGAAGAACGAGGAGGCGAACCACCCGACGACGTAGCTGCCGATCGCCCAGAACGCCACGTACCCGAGGTCCAGCAGGCCGGCGTACCCGACGACGATGTTCAGGCCGAGCGCGCACATGGTCCAGATCAACGCCTGGTTGATCGTGTCCAGCGGGATCCAGGTCTGCGCCCACTGGCTGGTGCTGTCGCTCAGGTACCCCATCACGTTGAGGTAGTAGAAGACCAGCATGATCAGCGCCACCGCCACGAAGGCGAGCGGCCACGTGAACCGGCGCAGGCCGGAGTCATGCTGTCTGGCCGGGGGATCGACCAACCCTTGCATCGCGGTCATGCCGCCCCCTCGCATGCAGGCGGGCGAGGGGCCGGCCTGACCTTGCCAGCCAGGCGCTCGTGCGAGCACTCGCTCATACCTTCTCCCCCACGTTCTGCCCGAGCAGCCCCGTCGGCTTGAACACCATCACCAGGATGAGGACGGTGAAGACGACGGACTGCGACCACTTCTGGCCCAGCCCGTACGGGAGGCCGTCGTTGAGCCCCTGGATCAGTCCGATCAGCAGGCCGCCCATCACCGCACCGGTCAGGTTCCCGATGCCGCCCAGTACCGCCGCCGTGAACGCGATCAGACCCATCTGGAAGCCGAGGTTGTAGGAGGTGGTACCGATGGTCTGCTGGTACATGACCCCGGCGGCACCCGCCAGCGCGCCGCCGAGGGCGAACGTGAAGGAAATGGTCCGGTTCACGTTGATGCCCATCAGCCGGGCCGCGTCCTGGTCCTGCGCGGTGGCGCGCATCGCCTTACCGGCCCGGGTCTTGGTCACCACCCAGGTCATCAGGACGAGCAGGACCGCCGTTGTCGCCGCCACGATCAACGTGTCGTAGTCGATGGTCACGCCACCGATGGTCAGGTGCCCGGCCGGCAGGACGCTGGGCCACTGCTTGGGCTGCGAGCCGTTCCACTTGAGGCCGATCTGCTGCAGGATGAAGCTCATCCCGACCGCGGTGATCAGGGGTGCGAGCTTCGGCGCGCGGCGCAGCCGGCGGTACGCCAGAAACTCGATGGTCACATTGATGATCGCGCAGAAGGCCATCGCGGCCAGCAGGGTCAGGATGAAGCCGAGCCAGCCGGTGAGGTTCGAGGCCCGCAGGCCCAGCACGGTGGTCACCAGGAAGCCGCTGAAGAGGGTACCGAGCATGAACAGGTCGCCGTGCGCGAAGTTGATCAGCTCGATGATGCCGTAGACGAGGGTGTAGCCGAGCGCGATGAGGGCGTACAGGGTGCCGTTGGCCAGGCCCTCGACGCCCGCCTGGAAGAACTGCGTCGGGGCGTGTACCAGATTTAAGAGCAGCCATACCGCGATGGCGGCCAGAAGGGTGATGGCGGTGGCGCGCTCCAGGACCGCCCTGGTGCGCAGGGCCAGCTGTGGCGCGCGGATCGCGCGGGTGGATGACGTCAAGTGGTGCTCCTATGTACTGAAGAGGCTTGATGCGACAGTGCTCCGGTGCGGTGCGCGAGTGCGCACCACACCGGAGCCCGGGTGTCAGAGCCTCAACTGACCGGATACGGCTTCAGGAACTTCTCCTTGCCGCTCGTCAGCTGGAGCACGGAGATGTCGATCGTGTTGACGTCACCCGACGCCGTATCGATCTTGACCTCCTTGCCCAGCATCGAGTCGGTCGCGGCGATGTCGATACCGCTGCCGCCGAACACCGAGTTGGTCACACCCTTGCGGGTACCGTCGGACTGCGAGATCGCCTGGAGGATCACCTGCAGGGCCATCACGCCGTACAGCGCGTAGCTGGAGTCCGGGGCGCTGCCGTACTTGGTCTTGTAGTTGTCCAGCAGCGTGGCCGCCTTGCCGCCGGCCGACGCCAGCTGCGACTGGTCCTCACCGGCGAAGGTGAAGTACATGCCCTCACCCTCGGGCAGCTTGTCCAGGTCCGGGTACCCGGTGAAGCCGTCCGGGCCCATCAGCTTGATCTTGGTGTTGTCACCCAGGACCTTGACCTTGTCCTTGATCAGCTGACCGCCGTTGTTGTCGTAGATGCCGGCCAGGTAGATCATGTCCGGGTTGCTGGCCTTGATGCTGGTGAACAGCGCGGTGTAGTTGGGCTGCTTCGCGTCCCACGCCACGTTGCCCAGCACGGTGATGCCCTGCTTCGCCGCCTCGTCCGCGAACGCCTTGCCGACGCCCTGGCCGTACACCTCGTTGTCGTTGATGACGTAGACCTTCTTCACGCCGAGGTCCTTGGCCGCGAAGCGTGCCGCCGCGGTGCCCTGGTAGTCGTCGGTCGTGATGACGCGGGCGTAGTTGCGCTTGCCGCTCGGGTAGAACTTGTCCGGCTCGTTCGCCGCCCACTTCTTCGTCAGGCCCGGGTACGTGTTGGCGTGCGAGACCATGAGCATCGGGCCGTTCGGGTCCTGGTTGAGGACCGGTACCTCAAGCTGCGCGCAGCCGGAGTTGTAGGTACCCATGACCGCGACCTCGTTGGTGTTCGCGACGTGGGCGTTGGCGTTCGCGCTGCATGTCGCCGCGTCCCACTTGCCGGCAGCGGCAGTCGAGTCGTCGTACTTCTTCAGCTGCACGGTGTACTTGCCGGCCTTGCCGCCCACCGAGGTCAGGTACAGCTGCATGGCGTTGAAGGTCGCGTCCGAGGTGTCCTTGGAAGCGCCCTGGAACGGCAGGTCGACCCCGACGATCAGAGTCTTGCCGCCGCTGCCGCTGCTACTGCCGCCGCCGGACTTGCTACAGGCCGCCCCGCCCAACAGGGTGATGGCGGCCACCGCAAGCGCGGTAATGCGCCTTGTCATGCTTGTCCTCTCAGTGATCATGATGCGTCTCGGCCAAGGTCGTCAAGATCCTTTTGAACCGATCCCCCTGACTCGCCGCTGACGCACAGCGTCGGGGTCCGCTGCCAGACGCGTTCGTTCCCGCTGTCAGACGCGTCTCGCAGATGAGAAGTTCACCCGAAGCCGGCATCCGGACAACAACCGCAGGTCGAACGTGCCCGGCACCAGAACTCTGTCGCCGCGCTGTGAGCGAAAGTTAAGCGGCACTTACGCCGGTGTCAAGGCTCACCAGGCGTTCGAGGCCGAGGCGTCGTTTCTTTGTTATTCAGCAGGTAGAAGACGTGCAGTACCGATCTTGAGAAGCCCCACGACCGCCCGCGCGCCGGGCGGAACGACGCGAATTCGACAACGGAACGAACGCCCGAAACGCCGCGCCGATCGTGCCCCGACTGACTCCGGGTGGCACGTTATCCGACCGGGCCACGAACACGTGACACGGCGCGCGGACGATTCACACGAAAGTAACGCGGATCCTCATCCCTGAGACGGTCCAGCAACATCGCCGTTACCTGCCGACTCGGCGATGATGCGGTCAGCCACCTCGCGCATGGTCATGCGGTGGTCCATGGCGGTGCGCTGTATCCACTTGAACGCCTGGGGCTCGGTCATGCCGTACTGGGTCATCAGCGAACCCTTGGCCCGCTCGACGGCCTTGCGCGTCTCCAGCCGGTCGGTCAGCGTCGCCACCTCGGACTCCAGCGCGGCGACCTCCGCGAACCGGGACAGCGCGATCTCGATCGCGGGTACCAGATCGCTTTTTTGAAATGGCTTCACGAGATAGGCCATGGCGCCGGCGTTGCGCGCCCGCTCCACCAGGTCGCGTTGGCTGAAGGCGGTGAGAATCACCACCGGGGCGATCCGCGCGGTCGCCACCTTCTCGGCGGCGGCGATGCCATCCATGATCGGCATCTTGATGTCCATAATCACCAGGTCCGGGCGGAGATCCTCGGCCAGGCGGACGGCGGTCTCGCCGTCCCCGGCCTCACCGACGACGTCGTACCCCTCCTCGACCAGCATCTCGGCGAGGTCGAGCCGGATCAACGCCTCGTCCTCGGCGATGAGTACCCGGCGGCGCGGTGCGCCGGCTCCCGTCTCGGCCACGTGCACTTACCCCCAACAGTCCGGTCCCGACGCTCCCGGTATCGGGTGTCGCAGGCTCAGCCTAGTGGGTACGCTGTTGCAGCCAAGGTCCCCGTAGCCCAACCGGCAGAGGCACGGAGCTCAAACCTCCGACAGTGTGGGTTCGACTCCCACCGGGGGCACGTCACAGATCGACAAGTTCCCAGCGTGCGGTTGACGGTGCGCCGCCGCGCAGGAGGAACGCGATCGTCCGTCCAGACCTCCTCGATCGGGTACCGGCGTTTGCCTGAAGCGTAACCTGCTGGTTACGCTTCAGGCGTGGACGAGGTAGCCGGCGCGATCGCCGACCCGGTACGGCGGGACATCCTGCTGATGCTGCGCGACCAACCACTGTCGGCCGGCCAGATCGCCGACCGGTTCGCCATCAGCCGGCCGGCCGTCAGCCGTCACCTGCGCGTGTTACGCCAGGCCGGCCTGGTCCTCGACACGCCCGACGGACGCCGCCGCGTCTACACCCTGGTCACCGCGCCGCTCGACGAGTTGGCCGGATGGCTGGCCCGGCTGGCCCGCCCGTCCGGCTGGCAGCACCGCCTCGACGCGCTGGAGACCGAGGTCTACCGCACCCGCCGCGAACGGCACACCGCCGCTCCGCGGCGCTCAACCCAGGCCGCTCCGCGGCGCTCAACCCAGGCCGCCCCGCGGCCCTCAACCCAGAAGGAGACCGCATGAGCCCGACACCCACCGGCCGACTCTTCGGCGACGACCTCGTGCTGACCCGCACCTTCCGCGCCCCGATCGCCGACGTCTGGGCCAGCCTCACCGATCCGGCGCGCACGGCACGCTGGTTCGGCCCCTGGCAGGGCGACGCGGCGCCGGGACACACGATCAAGGTCCAGATGGTGCACGAGGAAGGCAAGCCCTGGATGGACATGACCATCGACGCTTGCCAACCGCCGCACCGGCTGGCGATTTCCGCCGGCGACGAACACGACCGCTGGCACCTGGACCTGGTGCTGGCCGAGGACGCGGGCCGTACCGAACTGCGCTTCACCCAGCACCTGACCAGTACCGAGGGCGTCGGCGAGATCGGACCGGGCTGGGAGTTCTACCTGGACGCCCTGGTCGCCTCCCGCGACGGCCAGCCCGCACCGGACTTCAACGACTACTACCCGGCGATGAAGGATCACTTCGAGGCACAGCGATAGTCCGCCGGCCGTGCCGAATCTGTCCGGTCCTGAACGAAAATTGGGCGTTTGACACCAGAATTCGAGTCGTACCGGGGCGAGCTGCTCGCCTACTGCTACCGGATGCTGGGCTCGTTCCACGAGGCCGAGGATCTGGTACAGGAGACGATGCTGCGCGCGTGGAAGGCCCGCGACCGGAATCGTTCACGGCATCCACGATGCCACCCCCGCCCGGCCGATGGGGGCTGCCCGCCGGGGCGCGCCGCCGCACCCCGGGCCTGTGCCGGCTGAGGGCGCGCACCTACCGGCCAAAGTCCACAGTGGAGGGTGGGACGAGCCAGCGGGACAGGTGCGCGTCGACGCCGGCGAGGTCCGGACCGCTGGCGCGGTAGCCGATGTAGCCGTCGGGGCGAACCAGGATCTGGCGGAGTTCGCGGCCGCCCACGCCGAGCCGGCGCAGCGCCGTCCCGTCCGGATCGCGGAGGGCGCCGGTACCGCCGGCGGTCAAGCGGTGCACGGTGACCACCCCGGCCCAGCGCCGCACCAACCTGGCCGGATCCGCACCGTCGCCGCACAGCAGCAGGTGGTACCCGGCAGTGCCCAGTACCGCGTGCAACATGGTCTGCTGTCCATTGTGGACGACAGGTGCGTCCGGCAGCCGGTCCCCGGCGCGCGGCCCGCGCCCGCCGCCGATCAGGTCCGTACTCAACGGCGACGAGCGGTACCGGATGGCCAGCTCCGAGGTGGTACGGAAGGCGCTGCGGCGCAGGACGGCGGAGCGTACCGCGAGCGGGGCGAGTACCGGCACCAGCCGGGTACGGGCCGCGCGTACCAGCGGGTTGCCCGCGGTGGCCAGGGTGAACAGCCGGTCGGTGAGGCGCAGTACGGCCTGCCCGACCGGCGCGCGCTCCGCCTCGTACGTGTCGAGCAGCTCGGGCCGCGCCCGGCCCGTGACCGCGTACCCGAGCTTCCAGCCCAGGTTGACCGCGTCCTGGATCCCCGTGTTCATGCCCTGCCCGCCGGCGGGGCTGTGGATGTGCGCGGCGTCGCCGGCGAGGAACAGCGGGCCGGAGCGGTACCGGCCGGCGCCCCGGACGTGGATGCGGAAGTCGGTCATCCACACGGGATCCCGCAGCACCGGCGGGTCGGGCGCGGCCCATTCGTCCACTGTGGACTGGAGTTCGTCCACAGTGACCGGAGCACCGTCCAGGCCGGGCCGGCGGATGGCCAGCAGCCGCCAGGTGGCGGGGGTACCGAGCGGGAAGAAGAACAGCAGCCCGGTGCCGGCGAGGTAGCCGTGCACGGCGCCGGGCTCCAGCCCGTCCGCCTCCAGGTCGGCGAGCACGAAGGTCTGCGGGTACGCCGCGCCGGCGAACGGGATGCCGGCCTGCTGGCGTACGGTGCTGTGCGCGCCGTCGCAGCCGGCCACGTACCGGGCGCGTACCACCTCCTCCCGGCCGTCCCCGTGGCGCAGGCGGCAGGTGGCGCCGCCGGGATCCAGCGTGACCAGGCGCACCTCGCGCTCGACGGGTACGCCGGCGCCGAGGATGTGCTCGGTCTGCGCCTGGGACAGGAACAGCAGGTACGGGTACGCGGTGTCGACCGCGCCGATGTCGGTCAGCGCGACCGGTACCACCGCCCGCCCGGCGTGCAGGCGCAGCTGTACCGCGGGGTTGCCGGCGGCGACCAGCTCGCCGGTGACCCCGAGCGGCGCGAGCACCTCCAGGGTGCGGGGCTGGATGGCCAGCGCCCGGGACTCGTGTACCCGGTCCGCCAGCTGGTCGATGACCCGCACCCGGGCGCCGTACACCTGGAGCTGCCGGGCCAGCGCGAGCCCGGTCGGCCCGGCGCCGACAACCAGTACGTCGATCTCGTCTTCGTTGGCCGCCATGCGGGTATGGTGCACCCGCAGGCGCGAGGGGGGCAGGCATGGGTGACTGGGACGGCCGTGAGGTCGTGGTGGTAGGCGCGTCGGGCGCGCTGGGCACCGGGCTGGTGAGCGCGTTCGCGGACGCGGGCGCCTCGGTGCTGGGCGTGGTCCGGCGGGCACCCGAGGAGCCGCACGAGGGCAAGGTGCGGTACCGCGAGGTGGACGTGACCGACGACGCGGAGCTGGGCGCCCTGTTCGACGCGGAGCCGGTGCCCTGGGCCGTGGTGAACACGGTGGGCGGCTTCGCCGGGCGAACGGCGCTGCCCGATCTCGACCCGGATGTCCTGATCGAGCAGCTGCGGCTGAACCTCGTCACCGCGGCGCTGATCACCCGGCACGCGCTGCGCCGGATGCTGCCCGCCGGTGCGGGGCGGCTGATCCACACGGCGAGCCGCGCCGCGGTGGTCACGGCGGGCGCGGGCTTCGCGTACTCGGTGAGCAAGCTGGGCGTGCTGCATCTGGTGCGGATGGCGGCCGAGGAGGTACGCGGTACCGGCGTGACGGTGAACTGCGTGGTCCCGTCGATCATCGACACGCCGGCCAACCGGGCGGCGATGCCGGGCGCGCCGTACGACTCCTGGCCGAAGGTCGCGGACATCGCCCGGACCTACCTGTTCCTGGCCTCGCCGCAGGCCGCGCCGGTGTCGGGGGCGCAGGTACCGGTCTGAGAAGACTGCCCGAGATGCCAGTAGTCGTGGGTATTATTCGGCTACCGGGGGAATAGTTCCCTTCCCGGCTCTGGCGGGTGGGCATGGCGCAGGACTGGACGGCGCGGTCGGCGGGGATGCTGGAGGCGTCCCCGGACGCCATCGTCGGGGTGGACACCGAGGGCCACATCGTCCTGGTCAACACGCAGACGGAGCGCCTCTTCGGGTACGCCCGCGACGAGCTGCTCGGCAAGCCGGTGGAGATCCTGGTACCCGACGCCGGCCGGCTGGCGCACCCGCACCACCGCAAGGCGTACCTCGCCGATCCGCAGGCGCGGCCGATGGGCGCCGGCATGGAGCTGGCCGGGCGGCGCCGGGACGGCACCGAGTTCCCGGCCGAGATCGCGCTGTCCGCCTTCCAGATCGGCGGCGACACGAGCGGTGGGGACAGCGGCGGCGGGGACACGCTGGTGGTCGCCGCGGTGCGGGACATGACGGCGTGGAAGCGCGCGGCGGCGGCCCAGTCGCAGCTGGCCGCGATCGTCCGGTCCTCGCACGACGCGATCATCGGGATGACCACCCGCGGCGAGATCACCAGCTGGAACCCGGGCGCGGAGCGGCTGTACGGGTACGCGGCCGAGGACGTGCTGGGCCGCGACGCGCAACTGCTGGTACCGCCGGACCAGGTCACCGAGGAGCACGCGGTCCTGCGGCACATCGCGGACGGGGAGCGGGTGCAGCCGTACACGACGGAGCGGGTACGCCGGGACGGTACCCGGGTGCTGGTCTCGCTCACCATCTCGCCAATCACCGACGCGCTGGGCGGCATCATCGGCGTCGCCTCGGTGTCCCGCGACGTCAGCGACCGGCAGCGGGCGGAGGCGAAGTTCCACGCGCTGCTGGAGGCGGCACCCGACGCGATCGTGGGGGTCGGCGCCGACGGGCGGATCGTGCTGGTCAACGCGCAGACCGAGCGCCTGTTCGGGTACCCGCGCGAGGAGCTGGTCGGGCAGCGGGTGGAGCTGCTGATCCCGGAGGACCGGCGGGAGGTACACCCGCAGCACCGCAACCGGTACTTCGCCGATCCCAAGCCGCGGCCGATGGGCGCCGGCTCGCAGTTGGCCGCGCGGCGCAAGGACGGCACCGAGTTCCCGGCGGAGATCAGCCTCTCCGCACTGGACACCGAGGAGGGGCTGCTGGTCTCGGCGTCGATCCGGGACGTCACCGACCGGCTGGAGGCGCAGGCCGAGCGGGAGCGGCTCAAGGCGCAGGCGGAGCGGGAGCGGGTGCAGAGCCAGCTGCACCAGTCGCAGCGGCTGGAGAGCCTGGGCCAGCTCGCCGGCGGCGTGGCGCACGACTTCAACAACCTGCTGGGCGTGATCCTCAACTGCGCCGCGTTCCTGTCCGAGGAGGTGGCGGCGGCCACCTGGCCGGACGCGGAGACGGCGGACTCACCCACCAAAGACTCTGCCACCAAAGACGTGCAGCAGATCCAGCGGGCCGCCGAGCGTGCCGCCCGGCTGACCCACCAACTGCTGGCGTTCGCCCGGCGCGAGGTGATCCGGCCGCAGGTGGTGGACCTCAACGAGGTGGTCACCGAGGTGCACGAGCTGCTGCGCCGTACCCTCGGCGAGCACGTGCAGCTCTACATGGACCTGCGCGACGGGCTGTGGCCGGTGCTGGCCGACCGGGGGCAGCTGGAGCAGGTGCTGGTCAACCTGGCGCTCAACGCGCGGGACGCGATGCCGCGCGGCGGCGCGCTGCTCATCGACACCCGCAACCTGGTCGCCGACGCGGAGCTGGCCCGGGCCTGGGCCGGCGCCGAGGAGTGCCGGCGTTACGTGCGCCTGCGGGTGTACGACACCGGCACCGGGATGAGCCCGGAGACGCTGGAGCGGGCGTTCGAGCCGTTCTACACGACCAAGCCGAAGGATCAGGGTACGGGGCTGGGGCTGGCCACGGTGTACGGGATCATCACGCAGGCGGGCGGTACCCTGCGGATCGAGTCGGAGCTGGGCCGGGGTACCACGGTGCTCGCCCTGCTGCCCGCCACCGACGAGCCGCTCAGCCAGCCGAACGCCGCCGAGGAGCAGGCCGGTGTCCAACCGCCGACCGGGCAGACCATCCTGCTGGTCGAGGACGAACCCGACCTGCGCGAGATCACCCGGCGGATGCTGTGCCGGCACGGCTTCGAGGTGATCGCGGTACCGGACGGCACCGAGGCGCTGCGCACGGTACAGGAGGGTGGGCACATCGACCTGTTGCTGACCGACGTGGTGATGCCGCACATGCTGGGCAAGGAGGTGGCCCAGCGGGTAACCGCACTGCGGCCACAGACTCCGGTGCTGTTCATGTCCGGGTACGCGCAGCCGGTACTGGCCTCCCAGGGCACGCTGGATCCCGGGGTGGCCCTGGTGGAGAAGCCGTTCACCGAGCCGCAGCTGCTGCGCATGGTGTACGAGGCGCTCCGAGCCGACTAGCCCAGCCGCGCGGCCCGCGCCTCCAGGTACCGCCGCTCCGGCAGGCTGCTGGTCCGCTTCGCGGCGGCGCGGTAGCAGGTCCGCGCCCCGACCCGGTCCCCGGCCAGCTCCAGCAGGTGCGCGCGTACCGCGTCCAGCCGGTGGTTGCCGGCCAACCGGCCGTCACCGTCCAATGTGGACACAAGAGCCAGCCCAGCCTCCGGTCCAGACACCATGGCCAGCGCGATCGCCCGGTTCAGCGTGACCATCGGGCCGGGCGCCAGCCCCTCCAGCACCCGGTACAGCGCGAGGATCTGCGCCCAGTCGGTGTCCTGCGCGCGGGCCGCCTCGTCGTGCAGCGCGGCGATCGCGGCCTGCACCTGGTACGGCCCCACCGGCGTACCCGCGAGGGTACGGCTGACCAGCGCGACGCCCTCCGCGACCGCTGCCCGGTCCCACCGGCTGCGGTCCTGCTCCGCCAGCGGGATCAGCTCCCCGTCCGGCCCGGTACGCGCCGCGGCCCGCGCGTCGGTGAGCAGCATCAGCGCGAGCAGCCCCGCGACCTCCCCGTCCCCGGGCAGCAGGCGGTGCACCGCGCGGGCCAGCCGGATCGCCTCCCCGGTCAGCTCGGCGCGCCGCAGCTCCGGCCCGCCGGTCGCGGTGTACCCCTCGTTGAAGATCAGGTACAGCACGTGCAGCACGACGCGCATTCGCGCGTCGTAGTCCTCGGGCACGGGAAGCTGGAACGGCACGCCGGTGCTCTTGATCCGCTGCTTGGCCCGGCTGATCCGCTGCGCCATGGTCGCCTCGGGTACCAGAAAGGCGTGGGCGATCTGCGCGGTCGTGAGCCCGCCCACGGCGCGCAGCGTGAGTGCCAGCTGGGAGGCCGGCGACAGCGCCGGATGGCAGCAGAGAAACAGCAGGGTGAGCGTGTCGTCGCGGTCCGGCGCGGTGTCCTCGCCGGGCGCCGGCGCGTGCTGCTCGGCCGCGGGCACCTGCGCGAACGCCGCGGCCTCACGCCGCCGCCGGGCGATCTCCGCGCGCAGCTGGTCGGTCAACCGGCGGGACGCGACGGTGACCAGCCACGCGCGCGGATTGTCCGGTACACCCTGCTCCGGCCACTGCACCGCCGCGGCGAGCAACGCCTCCTGTACCGCGTCCTCGCACGCGTCGAACTGCCCGTTACGGCGCACCAGCGCACCAAGTACCTGCGGCGCCAACTCGCGGAGCAATTGCTCGACGCCGGCCCCGACGATCAACTCCGGCTCCTCCCGGCCACGGCCTGCCCGGGGCACTTTACCTGCCCTGGAACAATGGACCGGGAGCAGTGAGGAAAGCAGTGCGGGGGGTGCCGTTCCGTACCTGTAATACCTCTTCGGCTATTCCACAGGTTCGTTTCAGGGAACATCCATAGAAGCGCGCTTGACTGAGGCGGCACGTCGGGAGTCACCGGTCCCGAAGGGAATGGGATGAGCGGGAGTTACCAGCGTCCGGCGGCCGACCCTGAGCCGATCACAGCGCAGTGGAGTCCGGGCTT
>DATEJJ010000247.1:0-16412 GCA_035278125.1 Rugosimonospora sp. | reverse complement strand
CGCGCCGCGCCGCGCAGCCCGAGCGCGGTGGCCAGCAGGTCGGCGGTGGCCCGCTGCGGCCGGGCCCGGCCCCGCTCCAGATCACGCAGGGTACGGACGCCGACACCCGCCTTCGCGGCGAACTCGTCCTGGGTCAGCCCGGTGGCCCGCCGGTACCCCCGCAGCAGGGCGGCGAAGTTCCCGCTCAACGCCGCAGGCTGCGGATCCCGGTGCATGGTCAGGAGGTTAGGCAAGACTGACCGTGGGCGGGAGGCACGAGTCGCGCTCACGACCATTGATCAGCCAATGCCCGACAATCTTGGCGGTCGGGCCTGGCCGGCGGGGTTAGAGTCCCAGCTCCCGAGCGATGATCATGCGCTGGACCTCGGAGGTACCCTCGCCAATCTCAAGTACCTTGGCATCGCGCCAGAACCGCGCGACCGGCGTCTCGTTCATGAACCCGTACCCGCCGTGGATCTGCGTCGCCTCGCGGGCGCTGGTCACGGCCGCCTCGCTGGCGTACAGCTTCGCGATCGCCGCCTGCCGCTTGAAGTCCCGCCCGGCCACCATCCGCGCGGCCGCGTCGTAGTACCCGAGCCGCGCCGTGTGCGCCCGCGCATCCATATCGGAGATCTTGAACTGGATCGCCTGGAAGTCACCGATCGGGTGGCCGAACGCCTGGCGCTGCTTGGCGTACCCGAGCGACTCGTCCACACAGCCCTGGGCCAGGCCGGTGGCCAGCGCCGCGATCGCGATCCGGCCCTCGTCCAGCGTGCCCAGGAACTGGGCGTACCCGCGCCCGCGCCGGCCGAGCAGGTTCGCCGCCGGTACCCGCACGTCGGAGAAGGTCAGCTCGTGCGTGTCCGAGGCGCACCAGCCCACCTTCGAGTACCCGGGCGCCACCTGGAACCCCGGGGTACCCGAGGGCACGATGATCGAGGAGATCTCCCCGGGACCGGTGAGCGCGGTGACCGTGACCAGAGCGGTGATGTCGGTACCCGAGTTGGTGATGAACGCCTTGCTCCCGTTGATCACCCACTCGCCGCGCTCCTCGTCGAGTACCGCGCGGGTGCGGATGTTGCCGGCGTCGGTACCCGCGCCCGGCTCGGTCAGGCCGAACCCGGCCAGCGCCTCGCCGCTGGTGAGCCGCGGCAGCCAGTGCGCCTTCTGCTCCGGGGTACCGAAGCGGTAGATCGGCATGGCGCCCAGCCCGATCCCGGCCTCCAGCGTGATCGCCACCGACGAGTCGACCCGGGCCAACTCCTCCAGCGCCAGGCACAGCGCGAAGTAGTCCCCGCCCATCCCGCCGTACTCCTCGGGGAACGGGAGGCCGAACAGGCCCATCTTGCCCATCTGCCGGACGATCTCGTACGGGAAGGCGTGCTTCTCGTAGAAGTCGCCGATCACCGGGGCGACCACCTCGCGGGCGAACTCGCGAACCGCCTGGCGCAGCGCCTCGTGCTCCTCACTCAGCTCGAAGCCGACCATGACAACCTCCCGAAGGTCAGACCGGCGTGATCCCGTGCCGGCGCCGCGAGAAGCCGCGCTCCTTGCCGCGCGCGCGGGCGAACCGGGCGACCAGCTCCGCCCGCAGCTCGCCCGGGGCCACGATGGTGTCCACGACCAGCTCCCCCGCCAGCCGCACGATGTCGATGTCCCGCTCGTACTCGGCCCGCCGCTCGGCGACGAAACCGGCCCGCTCCGCGTCGGGCAGCGCGGCGATCTTGTTGGCGTACACGGCGTTGACCGCCGCCTCCGCGCCCATCACGGCGATCTTCGCGGTGGGCAGCGCGATCGTGGCGTCCGGCGCGAAGCCGGGGCCGGCCATCGCGTACAGGCCGGCGCCGTACGCCTTGCGTACCACCACGCAGATCTTCGGTACCGTCGCCTCGCTGATCGCGGTGATCATCTTCGCGCCGTGCCGGATGATGCCCTGCTTCTCCACGGCGGTACCCACCATGAACCCCGGTACGTCCGCCAGGAACAGCAGCGGCACGTTGAACGCGTCGCACAGCTGCACGAACCGGGTCGCCTTGTCGGCCGAGTCCACGAACAGCACGCCGCCCTTGTGCAGCGAGTTGTTCGCCACCACGCCGACCACCTCGCCGGCGAGCCGGCCGAACCCGACGCTCACCTCGCGTGCCCACAGCGCCTGGATCTCGAAGTACCCGCCGCCGTCGAGCAGCCCCCTGACCACCGTGCGCATGTCGAAGGCTTGCCGCTCGTTCGCCGGGATCAGCGCCGCCAGGTCCGCCTCCGGCGCCGGCTGCTCCCGCACGGCGGGCGGCCGACCCTCCCAGGAGGACGGCAGGAAGGACAGGTACCGGCGGACCACCTCCAGCGCCTCGACCTCGGTCTTGCACAGGAAGTGGCCGACCCCGGACTCTCTACAGTGGACGCTCGCGCCGCCCATCGCCTCCAGCGTCGTCTTCTCCCCGGTGACCATCTCCACCATGCGGTCGGAGCCGAGGTACATCGAGGCGTTGCCGTCGACCATCGCCACCACGTCGCAGAAGGCCGGGATGTACGCACCGCCCGCCGCGCTCGGGCCGAACAGCGCGCAGACCTGCGGCACGCTGCCTGACGCGCGGACCTGGCTGTAGAAGATGTGCCCGGCACCGCGGCGCCCGGGGAAGAGGTCGACCTGGTCGGTGATCCGGGCCCCGGCCGAGTCCACCAGGTAGACCAGCGGGATGCCGTCGCGGTAGCCCTGCTCGATGAACCTGATGATCTTTTCGACGGTACGCGCGCCCCACGAGCCCGCCTTCACCGTGGAGTCGTTGGCCATCAGGTACACCGGCCGCCCGTCGATCGTGGCGCTCCCGGTCACCACCCCGTCCGCGGGCAGCCCCTCGGCCAGCACGTTGGCGTACCCGCCATCCTCGACGAAGGAGCCCTCGTCGACCAGCAGCCGGATCCGCTCCCGGGCGAACAGTTTCCCGCGCGCCGCGTTCGCCTCGTGGTACCGCGCGGCGCCGCCGGCCTGTACCCGCTTGCGAAGTTGATCGAGGGCGTCCCCGTCCACATTCCCTCCCGGAAGCCTTAACGATCGTTAGGGTAGCACGGTCCTGCTCCGCGGTCCCGCGCGCAGCACGCCGGACGGCAGTTCCCGCCCGACGATCCGCTCCGCCAGTTCGGCCACGCCGATCAGGGCGTCCAGGTCGATACCGGTCTCGACGCCCATGTCGTGCAGCATGTGGACCACCTCCTCGGTGGCCACGTTCCCGGTCGCCCCCGGCGCGTACGGGCAGCCGCCCAGCCCGCCCACGCTCGCGTCGAAGTCGGTCACGCCCAGGTCCAGCGCGGTGAGGATGTTGGCCAGCCCGGTACCCCGGGTGTCGTGGAAGTGCAGCAGCACCGGCCGGGTACGCGGTACCGCGCCCAGCAGGTCCCGTACCCGCCGCGGCGTACCCATGCCGGTGGTGTCCCCGAACGCCACCCGGTCCGCCCCGTCCCCGATGACGCGCTCGACCATGCCCGCCACCCGGTCCGGCGGGACGTCCCCCTCGTACGGGCAGCCGAAGCTGGTCGCGATGATCACCTCGACGGTGCCGCCGGCCCGGTGGATCTCCTCGATCAGCCCGGTGATGTCGTCCAGCGACTCGGCGGTGGACCGGTTCACGTTGCGCCGGTTGTGCGTGTCGCTGGCGGACACCACCACCTCGATCTCGGTGAAGCCGGCCGCCAGCGCCCGGGTGGCACCGCGCGAGTTGGGTACCAGCGCGGAGTACCGCACGTTCGGCGCCCGGCGCGCGGCCGCCCACACCTCGTCCGCGTCGGCCATCTGCGGGATCGCCTTGGGGTGCACGAACGAGACCGCCTCGATCCGCCGCACTCCCGTCCGGGACAGCGCGTCCAGCAGCGCGACCTTGGCGGTGGCCGGAACCGGCGCCTCGTTCTGCAGCCCGTCCCGCGGCCCCACCTCGCGGATCGACACCTCCATGCCGTGCCTCCTAGCGCATGCGGGCGACCAGACCGGTGTCGTAGTCGCCGGCGACGAACTCGTTGTTGTCCAGCAGTTCCGCGAAGAAGGGGAGGTTGCACCTGGGGCCGGCGATCTGGAACACGGCCACCGCGGCGCGGGCCCGGGCGATCGCGGTCAGGCGGTCCGGCCCGGCGACGACCAGCTTGGCCATCAGCGAGTCGTAGCTCGGGGTCACCGTGTTGCCCGCGGCGTACCCGGCGTCGACCCGTACCCCCTCGCCGGTGGGCTCCACCCAGGTCGTGATCGCGCCGGGGCCGGGCAGGAAGCGCTGCGGATCCTCCGCGTTGACCCGCAGCTCGATGGCGTGCCCGCGGGGCGCCAGTGCGTCCGGGTCGAACCCGGGCGCCTCGCCGGACGCCACCCGCAACTGCTCGGCGACCAGGTCGACGCCGTACACCGCCTCGGTGATCGGGTGCTCCACCTGCAGCCGGGTGTTCATCTCCAGGAAGAAGAAGTCGCCGCTGTCCGGGTCGAGCAGGCACTCGACGGTACCGGCGTTGCGGTAGCCGACCGCCTCGCCCGCGCGTACCGCCGCCGCCTGCAGCCGGGCGCGCAGGTCCGGGTCCACCGCTGGCGAGGGCGTCTCCTCCAGCACCTTCTGGTTGCGCCGCTGCACCGAGCACTCGCGCTCGCCCAGCGCCACCACCCGCCCGCTGGCCAGGCCCAGGATCTGCACCTCGATGTGGCGCACCCGGGGGAAGTACCGCTCCAGCAGCACGGCGCCGTCGCCGAACATGCGCTCGGCGAACGCACGCACCTTGGCGTACTCGATGAGCAGCGCCGCCTCGTCGCGGACCGCGGCCATGCCCATGCCGCCGCCACCCGCGGCCGCCTTGATCATGACCGGGTACCCGATCCGCGCGGCCTCGGCCACGGCCCGCTCGGCGGTGCCGGCCGGCTCCGTGGTGCCCGGCGCCACCGGCACACCCGCGGCCGCCATCAGGTTCCGGGCATTGATCTTGTCGCCCATCGCCGCGATCGCGTCCGCGCCGGGCCCGACCCAGATCAGGCCGTGTTCGCCGACGGTACGCGCGAAGGCGGCGTTCTCCGACAGGAACCCGTAACCCGGGTGTACCGCCTCGACCCCGGTCGACTTGGCCGCGGCGAGGATCGCCTCCGCGCTGCGGTAGGACTGGGCGGGGTTGGCCGGCCCGAGGAGGACCGCCTCGTCCGCCTCGCGGACGAACGGCAGGTCGGCGTCGACCTCGGAGTACACCGCAACGGCGTGTACGCCCAGCTCACGGGCGGTACGGATGATCCGGCGGGCGATCTCACCCCGGTTCGCGACCAGCAACGAGCCGATCATCGAGCAGCCCTCCCGGCTACCTCGGAAACCTAAACGATCGTTAGGTTATCAGGTGCCGGACGGTACCAGCGCGTCCATCGTCGCACCACACAGCAGCGCCGCGCGGCGGTCCCGGCCCACCTCGCCGCCCAGGAACGGGGTGCAGTTCATCAGGCCGAACGCGGCGTGCGCCAGTACCCGCGCCTCCTCCGGCGCCAACTCCTTGCGCAGGCTGGTCAGCGCGGCCACCCACACCTCGACGTACAGCCGCTGCAACCGGCGGATCTGCCGGCGCGGCTCCTCGGGCAGCCGGTCCAGCTCGTGCAGCTGGAGCGTGATCACCGCCGGGTGGGCCAGGGTGAAGTCCACGTGGAACCGGATCAGCGCGTCCAGCGCCGCGCGGGGGTCGTCCGGGTGCGCGGCGACCTCCGCCTGCCCCCCGGCCAGCAGCCCCTCGCTGACCGGCTGTAGCGCGCCGACCAGCATCGCCTCCTTGCCGGCGAAGTGGTGGTACAGCGCGGGCCCGGTGACGCCGGCCGCGGCGCCGATGTCGTCCATCGACACCCCGTGGTACCCGCGCGAGGCGAACAGCCCGACCGCGATCTGGAGGATCTCGTCCCGCCGCCTGCGCCGCCCGACCTGCTCAACCGTCATCCCGTCAGACTACCCACGAGTAGCCATCAGACCCGCTCGCCGTTCACCTGGCGAGATCGCGCCAGGACGGGCGCCGCCGGAGCCGGAGCCCGGCGCCGCCACCAGCGGTGGGACAGCAGCGCGCCGAGTACCCCGCCGGCCGTGTTCACCAGCACATCATCGATGGACGAGACCCGGTGCAGCGCGAACACGTACTGAGCCACCTCGATCGCGGTGGAGCAGCCGGCCGCCACCCCGGCCACGGCGAGCAGGCCCACCCGGTACCGGATGGGCATCAGGAAGCCCAGCACCGCGAACACGGCGAGGTTGCCGCCCAGCTGGATGGTGAGGAACCGCGGACCGCGACTGACCTGGTCGGCCAGGTCCACGAACGGCACCAGGTACAGCTGGCGCGCCGCGGTCTTGTGCGGGTTGGGCACCAGCAGCGGCCCCAGCCACGGCGCGGTACCGGCGAGCATCAGCGCCTCGGCCACCGCGTCCCGGAGCGGCACCCCGCGGCGCAGCCGGTACCCGGCCCACCCGACCGCCGCGATCGCGGCCAGGACGATACCGATGAGCAGCGCGACCGCGACCACCGACCAGCCGTGCCAGAAGTACCTCACCCGGCGAACGGTACGTCAGGTACGCACGCCGCCCGGCTCGGAACCGCGCACGATCGGCGCCCGCACCAGGTTTCCCCATTCGGTCCAGGAGCCGTCGTAGTTGCGTACCTGCGGGAAGCCCAGCAGGTGGGTCAGCACGAACCAGGTGTGCGAGGAGCGCTCCCCGATCCGGCAGTAGGCGATGATGTCGTCCGCCGGCCGCAGCCCCAGCTCGCCCTCGTAGATCTCGCGCAGCACCCCGGCCGCCTTGAACGTGCCGTCCTCGTTGGCCGCCTGCTTCCAGGGCTTGTTCACCGCGCCCGGGATGTGCCCGCCGCGCAGCGCGCCCTCCTGCGGGTAGTCCGGCATGTGCAGCAGCTCACCGGTGTACTCGCCCGGCGAGCGCACGTCCACCAGTGGCCGGGCCGTGGCGATGTGCGCCATCACCTGGTCGCGGTACGCCCGGATGGCCGGGTCGTTGCGCTCCACCAGTGGGTACCGGGTGGGCTCGCGGACCACCGGCTCCCGGGTCAGCGGCCGGTTCTCACCCACCCAGCGCTGCCGGCCCCCGTTGAGCAGCCGCACGTCCGGGTGGCCGAACAGGGCGAACACCCACAGCGCGTACGCCGCCCACCAGTTGAAGTTGTCGCCGTAGAACACGATCGTGTCGTCCCGGTCGATGCCCTTGGCCGAGCACAGGTCGGCGAAGCCGGCGCCGCTCAGGTAGTCCCGGCTGACCTGGTCGTTCAGCTCGGTGTGCCAGTCCACCTTCACCGCGCCCGGGATGTGCCCGGTCTCGTACAGCAGCACGTCCTCGTCGGACTCCACCACGACCAGCCCCGGGCGGCCCAGGTTCGCGGCCAGCCAGCCGGCGGTCACCAGCCGCTCGGGGTGGGCGTACTGCTGCAGCTCGGGGGCCGGATCGGCAGGTACAGACATAGGTTCACGCTACCCGTCCGGACCAGTGCGGTCAGTCGCTCAGTGGACGCAACGTCGGGCGTTTGGGGGTGACATGGTCACCCGAGGAGCGGCCGGTCAGCCGGCGCCGGATCCAGGGCGCGAAGTGCTCCCGGGCCCAGCGCGCGTCGGCGGTACGCCGGGCCGCCCAGGACAGCGCCGGCCCGGGCGCGGGTACCCGCAGCCAGCCCGGCTCGGGCGCCACACCGAGCGCGGTCAGCACGTGCGCGGCCACCCGCTGGTGCCCGAGCGTGTTCAGGTGCAGCCGGTCCACGCTCCACAGCAGCGGGCTGTGGAACACTTCGTCCGCCCACAGGTCGATCAGGTGCCCGTCGTGCTGCTCGGCCACGTCGCCGACGACCCGGTTGAACAGCTCCGAGCGGGTCAGGATCAGGCGCCGGCCGGGCAGCCGCCGGCTCAGGTCGGCGAACCGGAACATGACCACGTCGGCACCGGCCGCGCGCAGCTCGGCGATGACGCTGTCGAGCCGGGCCGCCAGGCGTACCGGGTCGAAGCTGCGGCGCAGCACATCGTTGCCGCCCGCGGCGAAGCTCACCAGGTCGGGCGCCATCCGCACCGCCGCCGGTACCTGCTCGGCGGCGACCTGGTCGAACAGCCGTCCCCGGATGGCCAGGTTGGCGTACCGGAACCCGGGCTCCTGCCCGGCGAGCTTGGCGGCCACCAGGTCGGCCCAGCCCCGGTAGGTGCCGTCCGGGTACGCGTCGGACATCCCCTCGGTGAAGCTGTCCCCGATCGCCACGAACCTGCGCCAAGCCATCGCGGCATCGTATCTCCCGTGCGACCCGCGTCCCGAGGCGCTTAGGCTGCCTGCGTGCTACGGATGTCGACCCTGTTCCTGCGGACCCTGCGGGAGGACCCCGCCGAGGCCGAGGTACCCAGTCACCGCCTGCTGGTACGCGCCGGGTACGTGCGCCGGGTGGCGCCGGGCGGGTACGTCTGGCTGCCGCTGGGCACGTTGGTGCTGGACCAGGTGTGCCGGGTGGTCCGCGAGGAGATGCTGGCCATGGGCGGGCAGGAGGTGTCCTTCCCGGCCCTGCTGCCCCGGGAGCCGTACGACCGCTCGGGCCGGTGGGACGAGTACGGACCGGAGATGTTCCGGCTGCGCGACCGGCGCGACGCCGAGTACCTGCTCGCCCCCACGCACGAGGAGATGTTCGCGCTGCTCGTACGCGACCTGTACGCCTCCTACAAGGACTACCCGCTGGTGCTGTTCCAGCTCCAGACCAAGTACCGGGACGAACTGCGCCCGCGCGCCGGGGTGCTGCGCGGCCGGGAGTTCCTGATGAAGGACTCGTACTCGTTCGACCTGGACCAGGCCGGGCTGCTCGCCGCGTACCAGGCGCACCGGGACGCGTACCGGCGGATCTTCGACCGGCTCGGGCTGCGGTACACGATCGTGTCCGCGATGTCCGGCCCGATGGGCGGCTCGGCCTCCGAGGAGTTCCTGGCCGAGACGCCGGTCGGCGAGGACACCTTCGCCGCCTGCCCGAATTGCGGCTATGCCGCCAACACCGAGGCGGTGACCACCCCGGCGCCGCCGGCCACCGACCCGCATGCGCACCCGCCGCTGGAGGTGCTGGACACGCCGGACACGCCGACCATCGAGACGCTGGTCGCGGTGCTGAACGAGCGGCGGGCCGGCGGCCGGACCGGCTGGGCTGCCGCGGACACGCTGAAGAACGTGGTCCTGACCGTGGACGGCGAGATCCTGATCATCGGGGTACCGGGCGACCGCGAGGTGGACCTCAAGCGGGTCGAGGCCGCCGTGTACCCGGGCCGGGTCGCGCTGTTCGAGGACTTCGCCGGCGAACCGGACCTGGTGCGCGGGTACATCGGGCCGCAGGGCCGGTCCGCCAAGATCCGCTACCTGGTCGACCCGCGCGTGGCACCGGGTACCGCCTGGGTGACCGGCGCCAACGAGCCCGGGCGGCACGCGGTACACGTGGTCTGCGGGCGGGACTTCACCCCGGACGGCACGATCGAGGCGGCGGCGGTACGGGCCGGTGACCCGTGCCCGCGCTGCGGCGGACCGCTGGACATCCGGCGGGGCGTCGAGATCGGGCACATCTTCCAGCTCGGGCAGCGCTACGCGGACGTGTTCGGGCTGGACGCGCTCGGCCCGGACAGCAGGCCGATCCGGATCACCATGGGCTCCTACGGCATCGGCATCACGCGCCTGGTCGGTACCCTGGCCGAGCAGTACCACGACGAACACGGCCTGTGCTGGCCGACGGAGGTCGCGCCGGCGCAGGTACACCTGGTCGCACTGGGCAAACCGGACGCGGCGCTGGATCTCGCCGCGGATCTGGAGCAGCGCGGCCTGCGGATTCTGGTGGACGATAGGGCGGGGGTGTCCGCGGGCGTCAAGTTCGCGGACGCCGAACTGCTCGGCGCGCCCGCGATCGTGGTGCTCGGCCGGCGGCTCGGCGAGGGGTACGTGGAGCTGCGCGACCGGGCCGGCGGTGCGCGCGGGGACGTCGCCCTGCCGGAGCTCGCGGGCCGGCTCGGTGAGCTGCTGGGTGTAGCGGGCGGCCGCACGGGGTAGAGCTCGGAAGGTCAAACAGCGCAGACGAGGGGGAGGGCGCGATGGCGGTGACAACGGTGCAGGACGTGATGACCAGACACGTCGTGTGCATGCAGGTGGAGACCACGCTGGACAAGGCCGCGGCGACAATGCGCGACCAGGGCATCGGCGACGTGGTGGTGGCCGACGGGGACCGGGTCGTCGGGCTCGTGACCGACCGGGACATCGTCGTCCGGGCCGTCGCGGACGGGCGGGATCCGGCCGCGACCACGCTCGGCTCGGTGGTCAGCCGCGACCTCGTGGCGGTACGGCCGGACGACACCGCGCAGGAGGCCGCGCTGCTCATGCGCGACCGGGCGGTACGCCGGGTGCTGGTGCTCGACGCCGAGCAGGGGCTGGTCGGCATCCTGTCCATCGGCGACCTCGCCGTGGAGATCGACCCGGATTCCGTCCTCGGCGGGATCAGCGAGGCCGCGCCGAACACCTAATCTTGAGTGATGGACATGCCGGCGAAGCTCGTGGAGATCGTGGACGAGTTCGCGTCGGCACCCCGCGACGTCGTGCTGGAGATGCTGCTCGAATACTCCGGCGCGGTACCGCCGCTCCCCGCGGAGCTGGCCGGGCACGCCGGGATGGAGCAGGTACCCGAGTGCCAGACGCCGTTCTTCCTGCGCGCGACCGTCGGACCGGACCGGACGGTGACCACCTGGTTCGACTGCCCGCCCGAGGCGCCCACCACCCGCGCGTTCGCCGGCATCCTCGTCGAGGGACTGGCCGGGGCTACCGCGGCCGAGGTGCTGGCCGTACCCACCGATCTCTACCACCGGATGGGCCTGGGCGCCGCGATCAGCCCGCTGCGGGTACGCGGCGGCACCGCCATCATCACCCGGCTCCAGCGCCAGGTACGCGAGCAGCTCTCCCGTTGATTCACGTGAAACGGGATCGATCAGGATTGTGGTACGGGTACTCCCAGACCCTCGACGACCTGCGTGTTCGGTAGCTCGCCGAGCACCTTGCCCGGGAGCGCCAGCTTGCTCCCCCGGATACCCGAGCCGATGATCACGTAGGGCGTGGCGGCCACCGCCGCGTCGACCAGCACCGGCCAGCCGTCCGGCAGCCCGACCGGCGTGATCCCGCCGTACTCCATGCCGGTCTCCCGCACCGCGAGGTCCATGGCGGCGAAGCTCGCCTTGCGCACGTCCAGCATCCGGCGTACCACACCGTTCACGTCCGCCCGGGTGGTCGCCAACACCAGGCACGCCGCGTACCGGGTCTGCCCCTCGCGCTTGCCGGCCACCACCACGCAGTTGGCGCTCACGTCCAGACCCACCTGGTACGCCGCGCAGAACGCGGCCGTGTCGGCCAGCTCCGGATCGATCGGCGCCACCAGCACCTCACCCGCGGCGGGCCAGCGGCTCAGCGCCTCGGCGACCGGCGGCGCCAACAGGTCCGGGCGGCTGCTCGCCGGCACGGTAGAAAGCGTTCCCATCACCGGGCCATCGTGCCGTATAACCGGTGAATGCGGCCAGCACCCGGCGAGGTACTGCACTTCTCCGAGGACGCCGGTATCCGCCGGTTCGTCCCGCACGTCGCACCCACCTCGCGGCAGCCCGAGCCGTACGTCTGGGCGGTGGACGCGGTACGCGCACCCGACTACTGGTTCCCCCGCCAGTGCCCGCGCGCCATGGCCTGGACCGTACCCGGCACCCGCGACGCCGACCGGGAACGCATCCTCGGCCCGGGTGGGGGCGAGCGGGTCCACGCCATCGAGTACCGCTGGCTGGCCGAACTGCACCGGGTACGCCTCTACGCGTACCGGCTGCCCGCCGCGCCGTTCCGGCCCATCGGCACCCCGGTACCACACGCCGTGGTGGCCACCGAACCCGTCACGCCGCTCGGCCCGCCGGTACCCGTCGGGGACCTGCTGGGGCTGTACGAGGAGGCCGGCATCCAGCTGCGGGTACTGTCCAACCTCTGGCCGTTCTGGGACGCGGTCATCACCAGCAGCCTCGGGTACAGCGGCATCCGGCTGCGCAATGCCCACCCGCGCCGGTGACCACGGAGTCCACTGTGGAGGGGCGCCGGGCAGGTCGACTCCCCTCCACAGTAGACGTTCAGGCGGCGCAGGCCGGCAGGCCCGACGGCACCTTCGCCCCGTGCGGCCGCGAGTACGCAAGGTTGCGGGCGGCCACGAACCCGGCCGGTGTGACCGTCTGGAACCAGTACTTCCCGCTCGTCACGACGAAGCAGGACACCCCCAGCGGCGTGCCGGCGGCGGCGACCGTGGCGACCACCTTCGAACCGGCGCCGCTGTGCGCCACGCTGCGGATGTGCACGTTCGGGATCTTCGTGGGCAGGGTGAGCGTGACCGTCACCGCCGCGTGCGCCGGCGCCGCCTCGCCGGCGGCCGGTGCCACCACGGCGAGGCCGCCGGTGGCCAGCGCGGCCAGAGCGGCCACGTGCGCAAGACGTCTCATGAAGTACCTCCGACCTGGAATGGGGCGTAACCTCGCCCCCGGCGATGGGACTAACGAAGGCGAGCCGCTTTGATCCCGTATCCCGCGGTTACTCCCGCAGGGTTTACCCAGCCCGGTGATTCTGCGCTGCCCCCGGCGTGTCCTGCGCGGTCGACCGCTCCGTCCACAGCTCCGTCCAGAGCTCCGTCCACAGTTTCGTCCATAGTGGATGGTGCACGGTGGACATGAGCGGCGTCAGCTGGATCGCCGGCGAGCGGCTCGGCATCGGCCGGCTGCCGCGTGTCGACGCGCTCGACGCGCTGGCCGCCGCGGGGGTGAGCCACATCGTCAACTGCCGCGCCACCGCGCAGACCTGGCTCACCCGCGACCTCGCCGCCGAGCGGGCCCTGTTCGGCGCCGCCCGGGTCGCGCACGCGCCGATGTGGGACTTCGGCCAGAGCCAGGACCCGCGTCGCTGGTCGGGCGCGGTGCACTTCGCGGCGCGGGTACTCGACGAGGACAGCGCGGCGCGGGTACTGGTGCACTGCCAGCAGGGCCGGCGCCGCTCGGTGCTCGTGGCGTACGCGGTACTGCGGCTGCGCGGGTACCCTCCGGCGGAGGCGGCGCACCTGATCGTCACGCACCGCCTGGAGGCCAGGTTGGTACCGGTGTACCTCGCGGACGTGGAGCGCTGGCTCGCGGCGGGCGCACCCGAGGCGCCCCGCCGATGATTCTTCCACCGCCCGGCGGTCCACCCTGACGACAAACTCTCCAAGGAGGTTCACGTTGACCCACATCACCGAACTCGGCACCGTCGCGGTACCCGTCACCGACCAGGACCGCGCGATCACCTTCTACGTCGACGTCCTCGGCTTCGAGAAGCGCATGGACGTGGAGTTCGCCCCCGGACAGCGGTGGGTCGTGGTGGCGCCGAAGGGAGCCGCCACCACGATCGCGCTCGTCACCGGCAACGACCAGGTACCGGCCGGGCGCGATACCGGCATCCGGCTGACCACTCGGGACGCGGCGGCCGAGCACGCCGAACTGTCGGCCCAGGGCGTGGACGTGGACGCCGAGATCCTGAACTGGCCCGGCGTACCCCCGATGTTCTCCTTCCGCGACCCGGACGCCAACACGCTTTACCTGGTCCAGGGCTACTGACGGGGCGCCTTTCCACGGAGAGAAACATATGCGGGCACGGATTCGCCTGTTAGGGCAGTTGTGGCCGTCGCACCGCGGCGGCAGGGTGTAAAGCCTGCCGCCGCATGGACGGACATCACCACCTGTTCTCTGTGTTCCTTTCTGGGGAGATGCTGATGAACGACACGCAAGAGACCGAGCGCCCGAGCCCCGCCGGCGTCTACGACGCGGCGCTCGGCGGGACGGCGAACACCGCCGCCGACCGCGCTCTGATCGAACATGCGCGACTGGTGATGCCGCACGTGATCCAGGGAGCCTGGGCCAACCGCGGGTTCCTGCAGCGGGCCGTCAAGCGGATGGTGTCCGACTGGGGCATCCACCAGTTCATCGACCTCGGGTCCGGCATGCCGACCCAGCGCAACACCCACCAGGTCGTCGCCGAAATCCGCGCGGACGGCCGGGTGGTGTACGTGGACAACGACCCGCGGGTCATCGCGCAGGCCCGCGAGCTGCTGGTCGAGGCCGGTCACACCACGGTGATCCAGGCCGACATCCGGGAGCCCGAGGCGATCCTGAACCACCCGGAGACCCGGCGACTGATCGACTTCAGCGAGCCGATCGGCCTGCTCGTGGTCGCCGTGACGCACTTCGTACCCGACGAGGACGACCCGTGGAGCCTGGTCGCCCGGTACGTCGAGGCCATCCCGTCCGGCTCGTACCTGGCGCTGTCCTCGGTCACCTCGGACCGGCAGGAGGAGACCTGGGAGGCGGTGCTGGACGCCGGCCGGCCGCGGGGGTACGAAGGCTACCCGCGTACCAAGGCCGAGGTGGACCGGTTCTTCGCCGGGTTGGAGATCGTCCCGCCGTACCCGGGTGCCCAGCCGGGGGTGGCGTTCATCGGGCTGTGGGACGCGGAGGACCCGGAGCTGGCGGACGACGACGGCTCCCGCCTGGCGTACGCCGCCGTTGCCCGCAAACCCTGACATACAGGGCCGTATCCGGCCCTCGTGGTTACCCTCGCAGTTGTTGCGACACGCCGGTTTCTCGCATTTGTAACGCTCCCGGCGTCACCAGGTGCTTGACGGATCACCGCCTGCTGGGTTGGCTGCTATCGGCCCTAGTTCCTAAGTACCCTAGGAGGCATACATATGGCAGCACCTCTGCTGCCCCGGGGGCGGTTGCGCATCGCCTTGCTCGCCGGCGCGGCCGTGGTCGCGACCGCTGCGGTAGGGGCACCGGCCCTGGCGGCACCCGACCGGCACCTCATCCCGGGCAGCGCTCCACAGTGGCTGAGCCATGCGAAGACGCTGGGTGACACCGCGTCCGCGCAGCGGGTCAACTTCGGCGTCCTGCTGAAGATGCGCGACGCGGCCGGCGCGGCGAGCACGCTGGCCGACCTGTCCAACCCGGACAGCGCCAACTACGGCAAGTGGCTGACGAACGCCCAGTTCAAGGCCGGCTACGCCCCGGCCGCCGGTGACGTCACCGCGGTTCGCAACTGGCTGTCCGGGCAGGGCTTCCAGGTGGGTACCTCCCTCGCGGGCGGCATGTACGTCGAGGCGACCGGCACCGCGACCCAGGTGGAGAAGGTCTTCGGTACCAACCTGAAGAACTACTCGTACCAGGGCAAGACGGTACGCTCCAACGCCACCGCGCTGTCCTTCCCCGCCGGTACGCCAGCAGCGGTGACCGGCGTGGTCGACGGCGTACTCGGGCTGGACCAGGCCGCGCAGCTGCACCAGCCGGCCGACACGCTCCCGGGCCCCCCGGCGGGTGCCCGGTTCGGCGTGCAGCCCTGCTCGCAGTACTACGCGCAGAAGACCGCCACCGACCAGCCGTCGGCGTACGGCAAGAAGCAGCCCTACGCGGTGTGCGGGTACGCCCCGCAGCAGTACCAGTCCGCGTACGGCGAGAGCGCCCTGCTGTCCAGCGGCGTCAACGGCCGGGGCGTGACCGTGGCGATCACCGACGCGTACGCCGCGCCGACCATCCTCGCGGACGCGCAGAAGTACAACCAGGTACACAACCAGCCGCTGTTGCGGCCCGGCCAGTTCCGGCAGATCACCCCCGCGCCGGACGGGTACGACCTGATCAACGAGTGTGACGCGCAGGGCTGGTACGGCGAGGAGACCCTCGACGTCGAGGCGGTACACGCGATGGCGCCGGGCGCCAACATCGTGTACGTCGGCGGCGCGGACTGCGGCAGCGGTCTGGACGAGGCGTGGGCGGAGACCATCGACAACCACGTCGCGGACGTCATCACCAACTCGTGGTCCGACAACACCGACGACATCAACCTGCTGGGCCAGGACTACGTCGACTTCTACCTGCAGTTCTCGCTGGAGGCGGCACTGACCGGCATCACGGTCAACTTCTCCACCGGCGACTCCGGCGACTACACCGCCGGCGGCGCCAACCCGGCCGCCAAGACCGTCGGGTTCCCCTCCGACGTGCCTTACGTGACGGGCGTCGGCGGTACCAGCGTCGGCATCGGCAACCGCGGCCAGTGGCTGTGGGAGCACGGCTGGCAGAACGACTACGCCACCCTGAACGGCAATGCGTGGAACACCCCGCCGGGCTCGTACAGCTCCGGTGGTGGCGGCGGTACCAGCCTGCTCTTCGCGCAGCCGTTCTACCAGCGGGGCAAGGTACCCGCCAGCATCTCCCAGTACTACGGCGGCGCACCCGCGCGGACGATCCCGGACATCTCGATGCCGGGTGACCCGAACACCGGGTTCATCGTCGGGGAGACCCAGGTGTTCCCGGACGGGACCTACTGGGACCAGTACCGCATCGGCGGGACCAGCCTGTCCTCCCCGCTGCTGGCCGG
>DATEJJ010000246.1:0-2556 GCA_035278125.1 Rugosimonospora sp. | reverse complement strand
CGCGGGCCCGCAGTCCGCGCCGGCGGCCACGGCGACCAGGACCACCACGACGATACCGGTGTCGCGGCGCATCGGCCGGCTGGCTCGGTTCGCGGTGGCGCGCAAACAGCTTCGACGCGGCGTCAACACGGTTGCCGATCCGATCGTGTCGCGTATCCCGGTCAGTATCGGCGGGTCGATGCTGCGCACCGCGCTGCCGAGCGCGCGGGAGCAGCGACAGACGATCGAGAAGGAGGTGCTGGACGGGATCACCCCAGTGCATTACAAGACCAACCTGCCGCGTTTGTTCGGCTCCGGCGCCCCGGTGATGCTCGGCGCGGACCAGGGCGTGCTGACGGCGCGCCCGGTGGGCCGGCCGCAGATCCTGCGCAGGCTCAAGGTGTACACCGAGGTGGTCCAGGAGAGCCAGGCCGGCCTGGACAAGGAGGAAGAGAGCAACAAGGGCTGGGGGCTGCGCGGCATCGCCGGGTTCCGGGCCGGCCTGGCCACCGGTTCGGCCAGCGGGGGTGGTGGCTGGTCGAAGCTGTCCCGTGGCCGCGCGGATCAGTACGGCCGGACCGCCGGCCTGTACCGCTCGCTGACCGACACCAAGCCCGCCTACCTGGTGCGTACGGCCGTGATCAACCAGGTACGGATGGCGGACGGCACGATCGTGCCGGTACCCGGTGTGGTGTCCCTCTTCATCGACGAGTCGCACCTGCACGCCGCGGACTTCAGCCAGTTCGACGACCCCGACAACCTGCTGCCGCGGGAGCAGCCACCGGCTGCGAAGCCGACCCGGCAGCCGCCGCGGAGCCTGGCCGACGGCCTGTTCTGGGGTGGGGTGTGGACCGCGCCGATCGGTACCGGCGAACTGCGCGCCGGCCTGGAGGCCGATGCCTGGGAGTTGGGCGGCGAGGATCTGGCCGTACAGGTGCAGCCGCTGCTCAACGGGCTGGAGTCGAAGCTGCCGCTGCTGAACGACGGTGGGCATCTCTGGCCGCTGTACGCTGGCGGCGAGGCGTACGGGCTGATCATGACGGCCGAGGCGGCCGGCCCGCCGGTGCACAAGGGCGAGAGCGCGGGTGCCGGCCTGAAGATGTACACCCGGAGCAACACCACGACCAACATCGGGCAGCGGACCAACAAGTCCGTCATCGTGACGCTGTTCTCGCTCGGGAACAGCCTGACCAAGAAGATCTACGCGACCCTGTCCGGCAACTCGAACCTGACCCGCAGCGTGGAACGCCGTTGGCAGGTCGGTACCAACGTGCTCACCATGGACGGCGAGCGGCCCAAAGGCACGGCCGAGTTCGACGTGCCCATCGCGTGGTCGTACCGGTTGGTCCATTTCCCGCGGACCCGCGACGTGAAGGCCAGGATGAGCGAGCCACGGGTGCGCGAAGGCACCGTGGTGGAGCCCCGCACGGTGCACGTGCCGCGGGACGGCAGCCCGTTCATCGGCAATCCGAACCTCACCTGGGACGGCCGCCTGCGCAACTGGCTGCCCAAGGACCTCACCGTCCACGGTGTCCAGGGCCTGGCCGGCCTCGACCGCGCGGCGCGCAACCACCGGGGCAGCAGGTGGCGCGCCCTGCACCCCAGCGAGGCGAAACGGTTGGCGGCGCGCGCCGAGGGCACGGCGGGAAAGCGCGGCGGCCGAGGCCCGACAACGGAGACCGAGGCGGTGCTCAACCGGGAGTCGCTGCTGACCGACCTACCGACGATGCTCACACCGGATGGTCGAACCTATGCCGCCGTCACCACCGCCGCCGGCCAGACCACGCTGCCCAAGGGCATGAACGTGCGCGCCTCGTTCGGCAAGATACACCAGATCTACTACGTCAAGTCCGCGGAGTTGGAACACTACGACCACGGCACCCGCACCGTCAGCGATTCCGAGGTGACCACCACCCGGCTGGACGGAACGGTGCAGGTCGAGGCCCGCGTCCCGATCGTCCCGCCTGCTGACGTGGGCGCGCGAGTGACCGTCGGCGGGGAGCGGAGCAAGGCGGTCGACCCGGGCGGCTCCGGCATGTCCACCGAGCACCGGTCCTGGCTGCGACGCATGATGCCGGCCTACCACATCGACGTGGACGTCACCTTCCTGGCCACCACCGGATCCCGGTGGTACAGCCGGCCGCAGATCGTACACGGACGCGCCGAGGTCGTGGTGACCCGCGAGGACGCCGAGCGTATGGGCATCCCAGCCAGCGTGCTGGATCAGGCCGTGAACGCCCAGACCGCTAAGCCACCCACTGTGGACGGTGCCGCCGGTGCCGCAACGACCACCACAGCCAACGCAGCAGCTGACACAGTCGCCACCGCAGCGCCCAACTCGGCCAACCCGGCGGCGGCCGCCCCGGCCGCGGACAGCACGGCGGTCCGCCCGCCGCGCCGCACCCGGCTGGTCGAGTACCTGGATGCGGAGCCCTCGGATGCGAAGCTCTTGGATGCGAAGCTCTCGGAGGCGCTGGCGTCGGGTGTGGGCGACGTGCAGGTGCGCATGGTGACCGATGTGCCCATCCCGAAGGTGGGTGTGCCGCTGGTGCCGGCGGATGCGGCGGGCAGGAGGCG
>DATEJJ010000245.1:0-5470 GCA_035278125.1 Rugosimonospora sp. | reverse complement strand
CGGTGTCCGCGTGCGGGGCGATCGCGACCTCCGCCCTGCTGGACCGGCAGCCGTCCACAATGGACGCGTGGTTGTACGCGTCGGAGACGACCAGCGTGCCCGGCCCGGCCAGGGCGCGTACCGCCGCGATGTTGGCCAGGTACCCGGAGGAGAAGACCAGCGCGGAGCCGGTACCCAGCCAGCCGGCCAGCGCCTCCTCCAGTGCCGCGTGCGCCTCGGTGGACCCGCGTACCAGCCGGGAACCGGTGGCGCCCAGCCCGTACGCGTACAGCGCCTCGGCCGCCGCGGCGAGTACCGCCGGGTGCCGGGACAGCCCGAGGTAGTCGTTGCCGGCCAGGTCCACGGTGCCGTCCCCGGCAACACGCGGGCGCAGTACCCGACGCAGCCCCGCCTCCTCGCGCCGTACCGCCTCCCGGTGCAGCCCCCGTAGCCAGGCCCGCGGATCGCCACCCTGCGCTGCCATGCCGATCGTGTTCCTCCCCTCCACCCGCCCGGTGCGCCGGCTGCCGCCAACCGGGCCACGGGCCGCATGCCCCACCGCACGCCGGGGTGCTTGTAGGGTACGTGCATGCCTGAGCTGTCCGATCCCGCCCTGGTCGCCGCCACCCGAAAGGTGCTGGAGACCGGCGAGGGGCTTACCGAGGCCGATGTGCTCGCGGTGCTGCGCCTCCCCGAGGATGACATCCCGGCCGCGCTGGAGGTCGCACACCAGGTCCGGATGCGCTGGTGCGGCCCGGAGGTCGAGGTGGAGGGCATCGTGTCGGTGAAGACCGGCGGCTGCCCGGAGGACTGCCACTTCTGTTCCCAGTCGGGGCTGTTCACCTCGCCGGTACGGGCGGTGTGGCTGGACATCCCGGCGCTCGTGGAGGCGGCCCGCCAGACGGCGGCGACCGGAGCCACCGAGTTCTGCATCGTGGCGGCGGTACGCGGGCCGGACGCCAGGCTCATGGCGCAGCTGCGCGACGGGGTGGCCGCGATCCGCGAAGCCGTGGACATCCAGATCGCCGCCTCGCTGGGCATGCTGACCCAGGCGCAGGTGGACGAGCTGGTCGGGCTGGGCATCCACCGGTACAACCACAATCTGGAGACGGCCCGGTCGTTCTTCCCGAATGTGGTCACCACGCACACCTGGGACGAGCGGTGGGACACCCTGCGCATGGTGCACGACTCGGGCATGGAGGTGTGCTGCGGCGGGATCCTCGGGCTGGGCGAGAGCGTCGAGCAGCGCGCCGAGTTCGCGGTACAGCTGGCCGCGCTGGCGCCGCACGAGGTGCCGCTCAACTTCCTCAACCCGCGGCCGGGTACGCCCCTGGCCGACCAGCCGGTGCTGGCGCCGAAGGACGCGCTGCGGGCGATCGCGGCGTTCCGGCTCGCGCTGCCACGGACGATCCTGCGGTACGCGGGTGGGCGCGAGATCACGCTGGGCGATCTGGGTACCCGCGACGGGCTCATGGGCGGGATCAACGCGGTGATCGTCGGCAACTACCTGACCACGCTGGGCCGCCCCGCCGACCGGGACCTGGCGCTGCTGGCCGAGCTGAGCATGCCGGTGAAGGCGCTGTCCCAGACACTATGAGGTACTGCGACCGCTGCGGCGAGAGCGTGGAGTCGGGCGAGCACCGCGCCTGCCGGGCGGCGCGCGCGCTGGAGCCGCCGCGATTCTGCCCACACTGCCGGCGGCGGATGAAGGTACAGGTGCTGCCCAGCGGGTGGCTGGCCGAGTGCGTGGAGCACGGGTTCACCGAACCGTAAGTGAGGTCACACTCGCCCCAGGGTTGTGCTTCCGCCAGGCGAAAGGGCACATTGACCGGTAACTCACGGCCGGCCCCCACGCTGAGGAGGACGAACGCATGCTGCGAATCGCCCCCGGTACCTCCTGGAACGAAACCCTTGCCCGCGCCACCGCCGCGGCACCCGAGGCGTTCGCGGACGGCCGGCTGCTCAACCTGATGTACGGGCGCTGGCAGGACGTGGGTACCCCGTCCCCGCTGCGTACCCCGGTCGACGGCACCGTGCTGACCGACCTGCCCCGGTTGGACGGCGCCAGCGCGCACCGCGCGGTGGTGGCCGCGGCCGCGGAGCACACGCGCTGGGCCGCGCTGCCGCTGGAGACCCGCCGCGAGCGGGTGGTGGCCGGGCTGGACGCGCTCACCGAGCACCGCGACCTGCTGGCCATGCTGCTGGTCTGGGAGATCGGCAAGCCGTGGCGGCTGGCCTGCGCCGACGTGGACCGCGCCCTGTCCGGCGTGCGCTGGTACGTCGAGGAGATCGAGCGGCAGGTCGCCGGTCGGGAAGCACTGCCCGGACCGGTGTCCAACATCGCCAGCTGGAACTACCCGATGAGCGTGCTCGTGCACGCGGAGCTGGTACAGCTGCTCGCGGGCAACGCCGTCATCGCGAAGACCCCGTCGCAGGGCGGCGCGGTGTGCCTGACCGTGGCGCACGCGCTGATGCGCCGGGCCGAGCTGCCGGTCACCCTGCTCTCCGGCAGCGGCGAGGAGCTGTCCGAGGTACTGGTACGCGCGCCGGAGATCGGTGCGGTCGCGTTCGTGGGCGGGCGGTCCAACGGTGGCAAGGTGGCCGCGGCGCTGCTCGACACGGACAAGCGGCACATGATCGAGCAGGAGGGCCTGAACGCCTGGGGCGTCTGGGAGTTCTCCCAGTGGGAGCTGCTGGCCGGGCACATCCGCAAGGGTTTCGAGTACGGCAAGCAGCGCTGCACCGCGTACCCGCGGTTCGTGGTACAGCGGGACATCGTGGACAAGTTCCTTGACATGTACCTGCCGGTGGTCAAGTCGGTGCGCTTCGGTCACCCGCTCGCCGTGTGCGACGACGGGGATCCGTTGCCGGAGCTGGACTTCGGCCCGCTGATCTCGGCGGCCAAGGCGGGCGAGCTGAAGCGCAAGGTGGACGAGACGGTCAAGGGCGGCGCGATCCCGCTGCACCGGGGCAGCCTCGGCGACGCGGTCGGCTTCCTGGACGGCCAGGACACCGACGCGTACGTGGCGCCGGCCGCGCTGCTCGCCCCGCCCGGCCGCTCGGTGCTGATGCACGCCGAGCCGTTCGGCCCGGTCGACACCATCGTGGTGGTGGACACCGAGGAGGAGCTGCTGGCCGCCATGAACGCCTCCAACGGCGCGCTGGTCGCCAGCCTCGCCTGCGACAACCCGGAGACGGCCGGCAAGCTCGCCAAGGACCTGCACGCGTTCAAGGTGGGCATCAACAAGCCACGCTCCCGGGGCGACCGGGAGGAGCCGTTCGGTGGCCGGGGTGCCAGCTGGAAGGGCGCGTTCGTCGGCGGCGACCTGCTGGTACAGGCGGTCACCGTGGGCGAGCCGAGCGAGCGGCTCTACGGCAACTTCCCGGACTACTCCAGCTACCCCTCGACCTGAGTCACCGGTACCGCCGGGCGCAGCGTGACCCGCTGCGCCTGGCGCGGGATGCGCGGCCGGTTGGTCACCACCCGGCCGTACCGGGCCAGTTCGGCGGCGTCCCGGTCCAGGTAGAAGCTGGGGCGCAGGTCGGCCTCGTGGTAGTAGCGGTGGAACACGGCGGTCTGGCTGGCCGACATGGGTGGCACGATCCAGGTCCAGTCGGCCGGGGTGGGCCGCCCGGCGCGCCGCTCCCGCTCCACGTGGGCGAGGAAGCGGGCCGACTCGGTGTGGTGGTCGCTGATCCGCACCCCGGCCCGCGCGAACGACCAGAGCACGGCCCGGTTCAGCTCGACCAGTGACCGGTCCCGCCACAGAGTGTCCTCTGTGGACGTATCCAGGCCGAGCCGGGTGGCCACCGCCGGCACGAGGTTGTACCGGTCCTTGTCGCCCAGGTTCCGGGAGCCGATCTCGGTACCCATGTACCACCCGTTGAACGGTGCCAGCGGGTAGTGCACGCCGCCGATGGACATCCGCATGTTCGCGATCGCCGGTATCCCGTACCAGCGCAGCCCCAGCTCCGCGAACCAGCGGTGCTCCGGGTGCGCCAGCGGTACCTCCAGCACCGCCTCGGCGGGCAGCTCGAACAGGCGCACCCCCTCGCCCGGCGTCTCCAGCACGATCGGCAGCACGTCGAACGGGTCGCCCTTGCCCGCCCAGCCCAGCCGTCTGGCCTCGGTGGTGAAGTCGGTGGCGCGCGGGTCGCCGACCACCTCCCCGGTCGCGGTCGGGTAGCCCGCGTACCGGATCAGCTGGTCGTTCCACACCCGGGCGAACCGGCGCCCGGGCCGGGCCTGGTCGAAGACCGAGATGACCGGCCGGATCTGGCCGGGCCGCCGCCGGCTGACCTGGTGCGGGCCGTCCGCGTCGGCGGGCTGGCCGCCGCCGGCCACGTGCAGGTGGGTGACCAGGTCGTCGAAGATCTCGTCGCCGGTACGCCGGCCGCGCCGGTCGAGCACCAGCAGGCTGCGCCAGTACAGCCGGCCGATGCAGCGGCTGGCGTTGCGCCAGGCCACCTGCGCGCCGAAGGTCAGCTCGTGTCGCGTGTGGACATACGTGCCGGTCTCGCCGATCTCGGCGCGCACCTGGCGCAGCCGCCGCGCCACCGGCCCGGCGTGCGGCCGTTCGGCGTGGAAGAGCCGGAGGAACTCCTCGGCCTCCGCCAGATCCGCTGGCGCGTCCGCGTCCCACTCCGCGGTCGCGGTGCCCCGGTACCCAGGAACACCCGGCATCAACACCTCCGCGATCTCACCGGCCAGTTACCGTTTCGTGCCCGGGAGTGACGAGACTGTCATGATGTCCGGTTTTTCACGACGGACTGCGTGTGCGTCCACTCCTTCGGGGGAAGGCGCGGTGCGGCCGGGGCCGTGGAGACGGGTGACGGCTAACCCGTAGACTCGCTACACATGAAGGCCGACGCGCTCCGCGGGCACCTCGACGCGCTCCTGCTCGCCGTGCTCGACGACGAGCCGCGGCACGGGTACGCGATCATCGAGGCGCTGCAGGAGCGCACCGGCGGCGTACTCAACCTGCCGACCGGTACGGTCTACCCGGCGCTGCGCCGGCTGGAGCGCTCCGGGCTGGTACACAGCACCTGGAGTACGGTCGGCGGCCGGGAGCGGCGCACCTACCAGCTGACCTCGTCCGGCCGCCGGACGCTGTCCGAGGAGCGCTCGGCCTGGCAGGAGTTCACCGGTGCGATCGGCGCGGTGTTGTCACCCGGTGTCGCGAGGATCTGATCAGGCGAGGGCGGTGCGGCGGGTGACGGCCAGGCAGCGCCAGGCGCACAGCGCGGCGTACTGGAAGGCCAGCGCCATGCCGGCGAGTACCAGCCAGGTCGGTGGCGCCAGCCGGTCCGGCGTCCAGGCCAGGTACACGCCGAGGCCGGCCAGGCCGTGCAGCGCGAGGAACGCCAGCGCCGCGCGGCCCAGCACCCGGGTCAGCGCCACCCCGTCCGGCGCGTACCGGCTGCCCCAGCCGAAGCCCAGCAGGGCGAGCAGGGACAGCGCCGCGCCGGCCAGGCACAGCCCGGTGAACCC
>DATEJJ010000244.1:0-10761 GCA_035278125.1 Rugosimonospora sp. | reverse complement strand
CGATCGGCCCCGGGGTACGGTCCGGATCCCAGAGCGAATCCTCCGGCGCCACCGGCAGTTCGCCCGCGTCGACACCCTCCGCGTCCGCGCCGGGCCCGGAGACCAGCAGCCGGTACCGGGGGCAGCGGGCCTCCAGTTCGGCGCGGGTGCCCACGTCCACGAGGCGGCCCTCGTCCAGCACGGCCACCCGGTCCGCCAGCTCCAATGTGGACCGCCGGTGCGCGATCAGCAGGGTGGTCCGGCCGCGCAGCACCACCCGCAGGGTGCGGTGGATCTCCGCCTCCACCCGGGCGTCCACGGCGGACGTGGCGTCGTCCAGGATGAGGATCCGCGGGTCGGTGAGCAGCGCCCGGGCCAGCGCGATGCGCTGCCGCTGCCCGCCGGAGAGGGTCAGCCCGCGCTCGCCCACCACGGTGTCGTACCCGTCGGGCAGCGCCTCGATGAACTCGTGCGCCTGCGCCGCGCGGGCCGCCGCGACCACCTGCTCGGGCGGGGCGTCGGGCCGGCCGAACGCGATGTTCGCCCACACGCTCTCGGAGAACAGGAAGTTGTCCTCCAGTACCAGCCCGATCCGGGCGCGCAGCGAGTCCAGGGTCACCGCGCGCACGTCGTACCCGCCCACCCGCACGGTGCCGGCCTGCGGGTCGTAGAAGCGGGGCAGCAGCAGGGACACGGTGGACTTGCCGGAGCCGGAGGCGCCGATGAGCGCGACCGTCTCCCCCGCCCGTACCCGCAGCGACAGGCCGCGCAGCACCGGCTGCGAGGGCAGGTACCCGAACGCCACCTCATCCAGGGACAGCTCGGCGGGTGCGTCCTCGGGCAGCGCGACGGCGCCGGGCGCGTCGGCGACGTCGGGGTGGGCGTCGATCACCTCGAACACCCGGGACATGCTCGCGCGGGCCTGCGGTACCAGCGCGAACAGCCGGGTCAGCGACTGCACCGGCCCGACCAGCTGGGCCAGGTACGCGGAGAAGGCGAGGAAGGTGCCCAGCGTGATGCTGCCGCGCAGGGCCAGTACGCCGCCCAGCGCGAGCACACCCACCTGGCCCAGCGCCGGTACCGCCTGCAGCTGTGCCTTGTACCAGGAGCCCAGCCGTAGCCCCCGGATCCGGGAGGCGAACAGTTGACGCGCCGCAGCCGCCAGCTTCGCCTGCTCCTGCTCCTCCTGGCCGAAGCCCTTGACCACGCGTACCCCCGCGATGGCGTCGTCGACGACGCCGGCCACCATCGCGGCCTGCTGCTGGGCGTCCCAGGTGGCGGGGAACAGGGTGTGCCGGTTACGTTCGCCGATCCACCACACCAGCGGGCCCACCCCGAGCGCCACCAGGGTGAGCAGCGGGGAGAGCACCAGCATGGCGACCAGGGACACGGCGAACAGCACCAGCTGCCCGGCGGCCAGCGGGAGCGAGGCGAGCAGGTTCTGGGTCATCGCCACGTCCGAAGTGGACCGGCTCACGATCTGGCCCACCCGCAGCTGGTCCTGGCCCAGACCGTCTAATCGGGACAGTGCCGCGAAGATGCCGGTACGCAGGTCGTGCTGCACGTCCAGGGCCAGCCGGCCGCCGAGGTACCGGCGCAGGAAGGTGGCGGCGAAGACGAACAGGCCCAGCCCGGCGAGCGCGGCGACCAGCGGCCAGAGGTGGCGCCCCGCACCGGACACGGCGTCGTCCACAATGGAGCGTTCGAGCAGGGGAGCGAGCGCGGCGGCGCCCATGCCGAGCATCGCGGCCACCGCCACGATGGGCACGGTGCGGCGGTACCGCCAGCAGTAGCGCAGCAACCGTGGCATGACGCGAGCGTAGCCAACGGCGCGGGCGCCTTCCGTGGATCGTGCGCAGTGTGCGGACTCGGCCGAAACGCCGGCCACAGCGCAATCTCCGAGAAGTGCCACCGGATCGCGCGGGCTAGCGTTCCCCTGGCAGGGATTCGACCTGAGCCGAGGCGGTGTGATGACTGATCCAGCGGTACCCCGCGACAGCGGAGCGGACACGCCAAGCCCACGCGACGAGCGGTTCGACGAGTGCTTCGCGATCGACCGGCCGTGGCGGCCACCGGGACCCGTGACGCGCCCGGAAGCGCCGCAGCGGGAGGCGTGACCCGCATGGTCAGGGTGAAGGTCGTCGGCTGGCTCAGCCGCGCCGGGCGCGACCCCGAGCGGGAACTGCGGGAGTTCAAGGCGCGGTTCGAGCGGGCAAGCCGGGAGAAGGACCGGGCCACCCTCGACGGGATGATCCACCCGGACTTCAGCATGGTGACTCCGGACGGGGACGTGGTGTCCAAGCGCGGCGTCATCGAGGGCATCGTGTCGCCCGGGTCGACCTTCATGCCCACCTACGACCGCAAGGAGCGCACCACGGTGTTCACCGCCGGCCGGGACACCGTCCGGGAGATCGCCGACCTGAGCATCGGCGGGAAGATCCCGGGTCGGGGCGACCTGTCCGGCAAGTACACCCACTCGGCCATCTTCATCCGCACCGAGCGCGGCTGGCAGTTCTACGGCAACACGTTGACCAGGAAGGCGTCGGCGGCGTGACCCCCATGCGGTACCGGCTGCTGGGCCGGACCGGGCTGCGGGTGTCGGAGCTCGGCCTGGGCACCATGACGTTCATGGAGGACCTGAGCTGGGGTACCACCCGGGAGCAGAGCTGGCAGGTCTTCGACGCGTTCGCGGCGGCGGGCGGGAACTTCATCGACACCTCCAACTCCTACGGCACCAGCGAGGCGTACCTGGGCGACATGGTCAAGGCGGACCGCGACCGGTTCGTGCTCGCCACCAAGTACAGCGGCAGCGGGCCGGGCGAGCACGTCAACAGCTCCGGCAACCACCGCAAGAGCCTGGTGCGGTCGGTCGCGGCCAGCTGCCGCCGGCTGCGGACCGACGCCATCGACCTGCTCTGGCTCAACGCGTGGGACTTCCTCACCCCGGTCGAGGAGACCCTGCGCGCGCTGGACGACCTGGTGCGGCTGGGTACGGTGCTCTACATCGGCGTGTGCAACACGCCGGCGTGGTACGTGGCCGCCGCGAACACGCTCGCCGGCCTGCGCGGCTGGACCCCGTTCGCGGCGGTGCAGGTGCGCTACAACCTGGTGGACCGGGACAGCGAGCGGGAACTGCTGCCGATGGCCCGCGCCCTGGACGTCGGGGTGGCCGCGTGGACCCCGCTCGCGAGCGGCTGGCTGACCGGCAAGTACGCGGGGCCCGGAGAGGCGGGCGAGGCGCGGCGGCTGGACGACCCGGTCGCCGCGCGCTTCGTGCCGCGCAGCGACCGGGCGGTGGCCGTCGCCGCCGAGGTCACCCGGATCGCCGGCGAGCTGGACTGCCGGCCGGTACAGGTGGCGCTGGCGTGGCTGCGGCAGCAGGGGGTGGTCCCGCTGTTCGGCGCGCGTACCGCCGGGCAGGTACGGGAGAACCTGGGCTGCCTGGACGTGACGCTGGCCGGCGAGCACCTGCGCCGGCTGGACCGGGTCGGCGCGGTCAGCCTCGGGTACCCGCACGACTTCCTCGCCAGCGGCATGGTCAAGCAGCACCTGTACGGTGGCCACTTTGGACAGATCGACGACTGTCGCGGGTGGACGGCACCGCTGCGCCCCGGCGTCTACAGTGGAGGGCCGGACGGTGCGGCCTGACGGCGGGCGGGTGGCCCGGGCGGTCGAGGCGCCGGCGCAGCGGGTCTGGGCAGCGCTGACCGACCCGGCGCTGGTGCGCCGGTGGTGGGGTGAGCTGTCCCCCGCGCCGCAGGTGGGCCGGTTGAGCCAACTCAGCGTGGCCAGCGGGGACGTGTACGCGCTGGAGGTCTTCCGGCTGGAGCCGCCGTCGCGGCTGGAGTACGGGCGGCGGTACTTCGCCATCGACGCGAAGGAGACCGTCGCCTGGGAGGTGGCGCCGCTGGACGGGGGCTGTCTGGTATCCGTGGAGTACCGGTCGTCGGCGTACGAGGAGTGGCTGTACCACACGGACCGGCTGGCGCGCTGTGCCCGGGGCGAGCCGGTGCCGCCGGCCCCACCGGACCGGGAGTTCCGGCTCGGCACCGACCTGCCCGGGGACCCACCGTCCATTCAGGACCGCCTGCTCCGGCACCTGGAGCAGCTCTCCCCGCCCGGCGGCACCTGGGTCACCCGCGACGGGCTGCGGCTGGAGCTGGACGACCCGGCGTGGCTGTCCCCCACCTCGGCTCGGCTGGCGGTGACCCGGCACGGGCAGGGTACCCGCCTGTCGGTCCGGCACCGGGGCTGGGAGGGTACCGCGTTCGACGGCGCGCAGCGGGCGGCGCAGCGGGCACGGCTGGCCCGGTTCTGGCACCGGTTCTTCCTGCGCTTCACGCTGGAGGTGGCACGGTCCTGGCAGATCCCGACGCTGTCCGCGACCGACCTGCGCGACCGGATGGCGCGGCCCGAGGTGGTGGTGCTGGACGCCAACCGGCAGACGCTGTGGGCGCGCGGGCACGTACCCGAGGCGGTGTTCGTCGGGCAGGAGGACCTGCCGGTCGACCGACTGCCCCCGGACAAGGCGGCGGAGCTGGTGTTCTACTGCCGGGACCGGATGTGCCTGACCGCGTACCTGAGCGCGGCCAAAGCCCGCACGCTCGGCTACCCGAACACCTTCGTGATGGAGGGCGGGCGCGAAGCCTGGGCGGAGTCGGGTTTCCCGCTGGTACCCGACGGGGAGGTGAGGGCGTGACGGAGCCGGAGTGGTGGCGGCGGGTCACCGCCGAGATGGACGCGTACCACGCGGAGCACGCGGAGAACCTGCCCGGGGCCGCGTTCGGCGTCGAGACCGGCCGGGACGGGCGGCTGCTGGGCAGCACCGGCGGCGGGTGGGGTACCGGCACGATCTGCGAGATCGGCTCCATGACCAAACCGTTCGTGGCCGCCGCCGCGCTGCTGGCGCTGGCGGAGCGCGGGCTGGACGACATCGAGACACCCGTCCACGAACTGCCCGGCATGGCCGCCTTCGCCGGCGATCCGGTCAGGCGGCGGATCCGGCTGCGGCACCTGCTCCAGCACACCTCGGGGTTGCCGCACACCCGCCGGTACACCGAATGGGTCAGGACAGCCTGCAACGACCCGGACGGGAGCCCGCCCGGCTGCACCGGCGCGGCCCTGGATCTGGGGCCGACCACCGAATGGATCGGCGCGCCGTCGCTGACCAACGAGTGCGTGTACGCCGGCGGCCGCTGCCAGCCCGCGCGCACCCTGGACCTGGACACGGTGAGCCTGCACATCATGCGCACGTACCCGGTGACCGCCGACCCGCCGCCGGGCACCGGGTACGCCTACAGCACGGTGAACTATGTGCTGGTTGCGCGGATCGTGGAGCAGCTGACCGGCCAGTCAGTCAACCGGTACGTCAAGGAGCGGCTGTTCGCCCCGCTGGAGATGGTCGATTCCTTCTTCGTCGCGGGGCCGACCGGGGACCCGGCGGTGGACGCGCGGATCGGCGAGGGCGTCACGGACGAGCAGCGCGCCCGGGTCGCCGAGTTCACGCTCATCACCAAGGACGGGCGGTTCCCGCCGGAGATCGCCGGCGGGCCCGGCGGCGTCCGGGACCGGCTGCGTACCGGCTGGCGGTTCGTCAACGCGGACAGCGGCATGTACTCCACCGCGAGCGACCTGCTGAACTTCCTCGGCATGCTGCGCGACGGCGGAGTGTACCGGTCGCGGCGGGTGCTGTCCCCGCGCCTCGTCGGCCTGCTGGTGGACGACCAGGGCCACGGCCACACCATGGGCTTCGGGTACCGGGACCGGCTGACACCGTACGGGCAGCGGGCGGGCACGCTGGAGCACCTGGGCATGAAGATGACGTATTTCTGGTACGACCGGGGGCCGGACGATCCGGTGCTGGGGGTGTTCCTGAGCCAGCGGATGCCCAACTTCATCGCGAACACCAACATGAGCGAGGGCCTGCGCCCCATCTTCCGGGTGTTCCTGCCGCACGTGAACGCCGGCGTCTTCGCCCCGGCGTCGGGGGTCTGAGCATGGATGTCCGGCGGATCCTGGAGAGCGCCTGGCGGGAGGTGCTGCCGGTGGACACGTTCGGGCCGGACGACAACTTCTTCGAGTTGGGCGGGGGTTCGCTGGAGGCGGTCGCCGTCATCGACCGGCTCAACCACGAGCTGGGTACCGACGTCTCCGGGATCGGCCTGTTCGAGCGGCCCACCATCAGTGCGATGATCGACCTGTTGCGGCCGTCCGGAGCGGGGGACGAGCCGCTGCGGGAGAGCCTGCGGCGGGGCGAGCGGCGGCGGGCGATCGAGCTGGCGCGGGCACAGCCAGATGAGTGACGATGGACATCGCGATCGTCGGCCTCTCCGGCCGCTTCCCCGGCGCCGGTAACGTCGAGGAGTTCTGGGACAACCTGCGCGGCGGCGTGGAGTCGATCCGCTTCTTCGCCGACGCGGAGTTGCTCGCCGCCGGGGTCGACCCGGAGTTGCTGCGCGACCCGCACTACGTGAAGGCCGCGCCCGTACTGGCGGGCGTGGACCGGTTCGACGCGCGGCTGTTCGGGTACGCGCCGCGCGAGGCGAGCCTGCTCGACCCGCAGCACCGCGTGTTCCTGGAGTGCGCGCGGGAGGCGCTGGAGGACGCCGGGTACGACCCGGCCAAGTTCGCCGGGCGGATCGGCGTGTACGCGGGCGGGTCGATCAGCACCTACCTGCTGTTCGGCGGGCTGCTGCCCGAACTGTACCGGGACTACCTGCCCACCGTGCTGGCCAACGACAAGGACTTCCTGCCCACCCGGGTGTCGTACAAGCTGGACCTCACCGGTCCCAGCGTGGCCGTGCAGACCGCGTGCTCCACCGCGCTGGTGGCGGTACACCTGGCGGGGCAGGGGCTGCTGGCCGGGGAGTGCGACCTGGCGCTGGCGGGCGGGGTGTCGGTACGGGTGCCGCAGGTGGCGGGGTACCGGTACCAGGAGGGCGGGGTGCTCTCGCCGGACGGGCACTGCCGGGCGTTCGACGCGGGCGCGCGGGGTACGGTCTTCGGGAGCGGGGCGGGGATCGTGGTGCTCAAGCGGCTGGTGGACGCGCGGGCCGACGGGGACCGGGTGCTGGCCGTGGTCAAGGGTTCGGCGGTGAACAACGACGGGGCGACGAAGGCGGACTTCGCCGCGCCCAGTGTCACCGGCCAGTCCCGGGCGATCGCGGAGGCGCTGTCCCGGGCGGGTACCGACGCCGCCTCACTGTCCTATGTGGAGGCACATGGGACGGGTACCGCGCTGGGCGATCCGATCGAGGTGGCCGCGCTGACGGCCGCGTTCCGGGCGTTCACGCGCGGGCGCGGGTTCTGCGCGATCGGGTCGGTGAAGACGAACATCGGGCACACCGACGCGGCGGCCGGCGCGGTGTCGCTCATCAAGACGGTACTGGCGCTGCGGCACCGGCTCCTCCCGCCGACCCTGCACTACCGGTCCCCCAACCCCGCGCTGGACCTGGACCGTTCGCCGTTCCATGTGACCAGCGAACTCACCGGGTGGTCCGGCGCGGGCGGGCCGCGCCGGGCCGGTGTCAACTGCCTTGGCATGGGCGGGACGAACGCGTTCCTGGTGCTGGAGGAGGCACCCGCCCCGGCCGCGTCCGGCCCGGCGCCGCCGTACCAGCTGATCCAGCTCTCGGCCCGCACGCCCACCGCGCTGGAGACCGCCACGGCCCGGTTGGCCGCGCACCTCGCCCGGCACCCCGGCACGGACCTGGCGGACGTGGCGTACACGCTGCGGGTGGGGCGCGCGGACCTGGCGCAGCGGCGGGTCGCGGTGTGCCGGGACACCGCCGACGCGGTACGGCTGCTACGCCGTCCGCCGGATCCGGCCGGGGCCGCCGGCCCGTTCCGCGACGCCGTGTTCCTGTTCCCCGGCCAGGGGTCGCAGTACCCGGGCATGGGCGACGGGCTGTACCGCACCGAACCGGTGTTCCGCGAGCACCTCGACCGCTGCCGCGACCTCCTGCCCTCGGTGGATCTGCGGGAGATCGTGCGGGACGGCGGGCGGCTGGACCGCACCGAGTACACGCAGCCGGCCCTGTTCGCGGTCGAGTACGCGCTCGCGCAGCTCTGGATCTCCTGGGGTGTCCTGCCCGTGGCCGCGATCGGGCACAGCCTCGGCGAGTACGTGGCCGCCTGCCTGTCCGGCGTGTTCTCCCTGGAGGACGCGCTGGACCTGGTGGCCCTGCGCGGGCGGCTCATGCAGGAGCTCCCGCCGGGCGCGATGCTGGCGGTGCCGCTGTCCGAGGAGGCCGTGCGGCACCACCTCGGCCCGGACCTCTCGCTCGCGGCGGTGAACGGGCCGGCCGACGTGGTGGTCGCCGGCACGCCGGCGGCGGTGCGCGCGTGCGCCGACCGGCTGGCCGGTGCCGGCGTCCGGACACACCTGTTGCGGGTGACCCGCGCCTTCCACTCCGCCGCCGTCGAACCGGCCGCCGCATGTCTGGCCCGGCGGGTCCGGGAACTGCCGAGCGCGGCACCCCGGATCCCGTTCATCTCCAACGTGACCGGTGACTGGATCGGCGACGCGGCACCCGATCCGGGCTACTGGGCGCGGCAGATGCGCCAGCCGGTCCGGTTCGCGGCCGGGATCGGGCGCCTGCTCGCGGATACCGGCGGTGTGCTGCTGGAAGTCGGGCCGGGGCGCACCCTGAGCACGCTGGCCCGCCGGTACACCCGCCGCCCGGCCCTGGCCTGCCTGCCCGACGGCCGCGAGCCCGGGGACGAGCGGGCGTTCCTGCTGCGTACCGTCGGGCGGCTGTGGCTGGCCGGGATCGCGGTCGACGCCGGCGCGCTGCACGCCGGGCAGCGGCGGCACCGGATCGCCCTGCCCACCTACCCGTTCGAACGCGAACGGTACTGGGTGGACCGGGCGGGGCCGGTGGAGACACCCGGCGAACCGGTGATCGAGGCTGTTTCCCCCGAACCGGAGGAGGTGGGCGCGGGCGGGCAGCCGGGTACGGCGGTGCAGGGTGCGGTGGCCGCCGTGTGGCGGTCGGTGCTGCGGGTCGAGCGGATCGGGGTGGACGACGACTTCTTCGCGCTCGGCGGCAGTTCGCTGCTGATCCCGCAGGTGCTGACCCGGCTCAACGCGGTGTTCGAGGTCGACCTGCCGGCGTTGACCCTGCTGGAGTCGCCCACCGTGGCCGGGCTCGCCGAGCGCATCGAGACCGTGTACCGGCTGGCCCAGCGCTGACGGGAGGACCCACCATGCTCACCGGGGTACCGGAGACGATGCTGCTGACGCTGTACCACCGCGCGGTGGAGACGCGGCGCCCGGACCGGCTGTTCGCCGACCCGTACGCCGTCGCGTTCGTGGAGCGGATCGACCACGACTTCGCCAAGTTCGACGACTGGCGGATGCGCTGGGCCATCCCGGTGCGCACCTGGCTGATCGACCGGGCGGTGGGCGGGTTCCTGGACCGGCACCCGGACGGTACGGTCGTCACCCTCGGGGCGGGCCTGTGTACCCGCGCCCTGCGGCTGGACAACGGCCGGGCGCGGTGGTTCTCCGTCGACCTGGCCGAGGTGCGCCCGTTCTGGCAGAGCCTGATCGGCGACTCCGCGCGCAACCACTTCGTGCTCGGTGAGATCACCGATGAAGCCTGGCTGGACCGGCTCCCGGCGGCGGCTCGGGACCGGCCGCTGCTGTTCGTTGCCGAGGGGGTGCTCCAGTACCTGCCGGAGTCCGGCGTCAGGGCGGTGGTGCTCACCCTCACCGGGCGGTGCCCGGGTGCGGAGCTGGTACTGGACGCGCTGGGTGCGTTCACGGTCGGCAACACCCGGCTCAACCCCACCGTGGCGCAGACCGGTTCGGTGTTCCGGTGGGGCCTGAACGACTGCGCCGAGATGGAGTCCTGGGCGGGCGGGATCAGGCTGCTCGACCAGTGGTACTTCATGGACTATCTGAAGGAGCGCCAAGGGTACCTGGCCCGGCTGCCCGGCATGCTGGGCGGGAAGGGGCAGTTCGGCAAGGTCGCGCGCTTGCGGCTGGGCTGAGGGGGTCCCGCGGGCGGATGCCGGGTGACGGGTGACAATGGGCGCATGACGATCAGCGGCGCGAGCGAGTTCCCCGGGGTGACACCGCAGCTCACGGTCGCCGACGCGGAGGCGGCGATCCGGTTCTACCAGACCGCGTTCGGCGCCGACGAACTGCTGCGCAACACCGGCCCGGACGGGCGGATCATGCACTGCGAGCTGCTGGTCAACGGCGGGCGGCTGCTGCTGCACGACGACTACTCACCCGGCCGCGACCAGACCCCGGCCGCGCTGGGCGGCACGCCGGTCACGCTGCACCTGTACGTCGCCGACGTGGACGCCGTGTACGCCGCCGCCGTGGCCGCCGGTGCCACGGGGGTACGCCCGCCCGCCGACGAGTTCTGGGGCGACCGGTACGCGATGCTCACCGACCCGTTCGGGCACGCCTGGTCGCTGGCCACCCCGCGCGAGGAACTGTCCATAGCGGACATTGAGGGGCGCGCGGACGAGTGGTCGCGCGGCGAACGCGAGGGCTGACCGAGCGCCTATAGTCGCGTTACAGAACGCTACAGATTCGTTCAACCCGGCACTGGCAGGCTGTCCCCCATCGCACCGAGGGGGGCGGCCTGATGACTGGACTGGACGTCACGCTTCCACAGCCGACCGGCCTGCGGCGGGTACTCGCGCTGCGACCGTCCATGGTGGACTTCGAGGAGCGCGGGTTCCGTACCGGACCGGCGCAGACGCGGGCCGCGCTCGAAGGCGTGGCGGGTGCTTTCCTGGCCGGCTTCAACGCGGAACTGGCCA
>DATEJJ010000243.1:0-5529 GCA_035278125.1 Rugosimonospora sp. | reverse complement strand
ACCCGCCGACCGTGCTCGCCGACTGCGCCGACCGGATGCGGGTGATGCGCGAGGAGACGTTCGGGCCGGTCGCCCCGGTCGCGGTGGTCGGCTCCTTCGAGGAGGGCCTGGCGCGCGCCGCGGCGGGCGAGTACGGGCTGGCGGCGACGGTACTCACCGGGTCGATGGCGCACGCGCAGCGGGCGTGGCGGGAGCTGCCCGCCGGTACCGTGAAAATCAACAGTGTCTTCGGCGGCGCCCCCGGCGGCGCGGCCCACCCGCGCGGCGCCAGCGGCCAGGGCTTCGGGTACGGCCCGGAGCTGCTCGACGAGTTCACCGCCACGAAGGTGGTGCACGTGGAGCCGGCCCCCGAGACTCAGAAGCGGCGGTCCGCCTCGTAGCCCAGCGCCTGCCACACCTCCGCGACCGTGCGGAACCGCCGGTCCGGGTCCAGCCGCTCCAGTTCGGCCACCACGTCCTGCGGCGCGTTGCTGCCCCGGGCCGCCGCGATCAGCCGGGCCCGGTCGGCGGGCAGCACCGAGCGGGGCAGGTACCGGCCGAAGCGCGACCGCGCCTCGCGCGGATCCGCTTCCGTCACGTCCGGCTGGTCCTCACCCGCCGGCTCCGGCTCGTGCCACTCCTCCGCCCGGCCGCCGGCGCCGGAGCCCTGCAGGTGCCCGCGCACCTCGCGCTCCATCTCCTCGTCCAGCCGGGGTCCGTGCTTGCTGTTTCCTCGGTCCACCCGCGCCGCGTACCCGGGCGTCCCGGCCGCAAAACGGCTGAAGATTCTTTGGTACGCAATGGTTAGCGCTCATCGCCGCCGGGTAAAGGCGGGGTCGCAACGCATGGCAGCCCGTGCCGGTGTGGGACCGCGGCGGGGCACCGCGACGAGGGGCCGGACCGGCTGCCAGTTGCCTGCTCGCGGTGAGCCGGTTCTCGCGTTCGGGGGGAACGCACCGGCCGGTGGCGAGCCTGGGGTCGGCGGGTGGGCGCCCGCCGACCCCCCTTGCGCGCTCAGCTCACCGGGGCGGGCGCCGCCACCGCGAGGGTCAGCCGGTCGCCGACCGTGTCCACCGCCACCCGCTGGCCCGGGGAGAGCTGGCCGTCCAGCAGCATCCGGGACAGCACGTTGTCCACCTCGCGCTGGATCAGCCGGCGCATCGGGCGGGCGCCGTACTCCGGCTCGTACCCGTGCCGCGCCAGCCAGTCCACCGCCGCCGGGGTGAACTCCACCGTGATGTTCTGCGCGTGCAGCCGCCGCCGGCTCTGCTCCAGCAGCAGCTCGGTGATCTGCCGCAGCTGGTCCACGTCCAGCCGGCGGAAGATGACCACCTCGTCGATCCGGTTGAGGAACTCCGGCCGGAACTGCTCGCGCAGCCGACGCAGCAGCTCCTCCCGCACGCCGTCGGTGACCACGGCGGGCGTACCGGCGCCGTCCGGGCCGTCGAAGCCGATCCGCCGCCGGTTGCCCACGATCAGCTCGGAGCCCAGGTTGCTGGTCATGATGAGCAGCGTGTTCCGGAAGCTCACCGTGCGCCCCTGGCCGTCGGTGAGCCGCCCGTCGTCCAGCACCTGGAGCAGGATGTTGAACACGTCCCGGTGCGCCTTCTCGATCTCGTCCAGCAGCACCACCGAGTACGGCCGCCGGCGTACCGCCTCGGTCAGCTGGCCCGCCTCCTCGTACCCGACGTACCCGGGCGGCGCGCCGACGAGCCGGGACACCGTGTGCCGCTCCTGGTACTCGCTCATGTCCAGCCGTACCATCCGGTCCTGGTCGCCGAAGAGCGCCTCGGCCAGCGCCCGGGCCAGTTCGGTCTTGCCCACGCCGGTCGGGCCGAGGAACAGGAAGCTGCCGATGGGCCGGTCCGGGTCGCCCAGCCCGGCGCGGGAGCGGCGTACCGCCTCGGCCACCACCGCGACCGCCTCCTCCTGCCCGACCACCCGCTCGTGCAGGTTCTGCTCCAGCCGCAGCAGCCGGTCCTTCTCCTCCTCGGTGAGCTGGCTGACCGGGATGCCGGTCGCCCGGGACACCACCTCGGCGATGTCGGCCGGCCCCACCTCCGGTACCGCGTCCCCGCCGCCGGTCGCCGCGTCGAGCTGCCGGCGTACCTCGGCCATCTGGTCGCGCAGCGTGGACGCGCGTTCGTACTGCTCGTCCGCGACCGCCTGGTCCTTGTCCCGCCGCAGGTCCGCCAGGCGCTGCTCCAGCTCGCGCAGGTTCGCGGTGGGCGTCTTGGTGCGCAGCCGTACCCGCGCGCCGGCCTGGTCGATCAGGTCGATCGCCTTGTCCGGCAGGAACCGGTCGGCGAGGTACCGGTCGCTCAGCTCCACCGCGGCCACCAGCGCCTCGTCGGCGAACCGCACCTGGTGGTGCGCCTCGTACCGGTCGCGCAGCCCGCGCAGGATGGTCACCGCGTCGGTCACGCCCGGCTCGGGTACCAGGATCGGCTGGAACCGCCGGGCGAGTGCCGCGTCCTTCTCGATGCGGCGGCGGTACTCGTCCAGCGTGGTCGCGCCGATCACCCGGAGTTCGCCGCGGGCCAGCGCCGGCTTGAGGATGTTGCCGGCGTCCATCCCGCCCTCGCCGGTACCCCCGGCACCCACCACGGTGTGCAGCTCGTCGATGAACACGATCAGGTCGTCGCCGTGCTCCCGGATCTCGTCGATGACCTTCTTCAGCCGCTCCTCGAAGTCGCCGCGGTACCGGGTACCGGCGACCAGCCCGACCAGGTCCAGCTGGATGACCCGCTTGCCGGCCAGGGTACGGGGGACGTCCTCGGCCGCCACCCGCTGCGCGATGCCCTCCACGATCGCGGTCTTGCCGACCCCGGCCTCGCCGATCAGCACCGGGTTGTTCTTGTTGCGCCGGGACAGCACCTCGACCGTCTGCTCGATCTCCCCGGCCCGCCCGATCACGGGATCCAGCCGCCCCTCCCGCGCGGCCGCGGTCAGGTCGTGCCCGTACTGCTCCAGGGTGGGCGTGGCGCTGGCCGCCCGGGGTGGCGGCCCAGGTGGCGGGGTCATGCCCGGTGCCCGCGGGATGGCATGGCCGGCCAGCAGCCGCCCGCCGGGCGACTCGGGGTTGCCGGCCAGCGCCATCAGGAGGTGCTCCGGCCCGATGTACGACGAGCCGGTCGCGCGGGAGATCTGGTGCGCGTCCAGCAGCGCGCGCTTGGTCGCCGGGGTGAGCCGCAGCGTCCCCTCCCGCGCGCCGTCGCCCAGTTCCGGCCGCCCCACCGTCCGGTCCAGCGTGTCCGGGTCGGCGCCGGCCTGGCGCAGCAGCGCGCGCAGCGGCTCCCGTTGCAGCGCGGACCAGAGCAGGTGGTCGGTGTCCAGGTCGGTACCGCCGGTCGCGGCGGCGTACCGCGCGGCGTCCACCACCAGTTCGCGGGCTGCCCCGCTCATCAGCCGGGTCAGGTCCAGCCGGCCCGCCGGCCGCCGCCCCTCGCCGAGGAACTGGCTGAAGAAGTCCTCCCAGGAACCGGCTCCGCTCGTCATGACGCCCTCCCTCCGGTCGCTTCCGGACGCTTACCCGGCGCGGCCGCCCGGAACCGTCCCCGCCGGAGATCGACCGTCAGGCCGGCGAGGTACGGCGGCCCGAGGGCAGCAGGTCCAGCAGCGGCTCGGGCGCCTCCTGCCACACGTCGACGAGCACGCCGTGCGGTACCACCTGGGCCAGCGCGCCGGTCACCGCGCGGATGATGCCGTCGGCCTCGTCCGCGGTACGGCCGCAGCGCACCGCGACCGCCGCCCGCACGTCACTGCGGCGTACCGTCCCCACCCGCTCGTCCGGCGGGAAGTGCCGGCCCACGCTGGCCCGTACCGGCGGCGGCAGGTTGGCGGCCAGGTAACCGGCGGTACCCGAGGGCAGCACCTCGCCCAGCGTCTCCAGTACCGCGGCGATCGCGATCTCCGGCGGCACGCTGATGCCGGAGTGCTCGACCAGCCCGAGGAGTTCCCGTGTGGAGTCCATGCCTCCTGCTACCCCGGATGGTCCCGGCGATGCGCCGGTGGGTTGACCGATCGGCGGCGGGGTAGCACCCGGCCATGGACCGACCCTTCGACCCCGGCGACGCCCCGGCCTTCGCCGTGCCGCGCCGGCTGGACGTGCTGATCCCCAGCCGGGACCGCCCGACCGAACTGGCCGCGACCCTCGCCGGGCTGGCCGCGCAGGACGCGGAGTTCGGGGTGGTGGTCAGCGACCAGTCGGACCGGCAGCCGGTCTGGGCGCACCCGGCCGTGGCCGGGATGGTGCGGATACTGCGGTACCGCGGGCACCCGGTGCTGCTGGACTGGCACCTGCCGCGCCGCGGGCTGGCCGAGAACCGGGCGCACCTGCTGTCCCGGTCCCGCGCGGCGTACGTGCTGTACGCCGACGACGACGTGTGGCTGGAGCCCGGTAGCGTGCACCGGCTGGTCACCGCGCTCCGCGAACTACGCTGCGGCCTGGTCGGCAACTTCCCGCACGGTCTGTCCTATGTGGACGACCACCGGCCGGGGCAGGAGGCGGGGTACCGGGAGTGGCGCGGCCGGCCGGTACCGGAGCGGATCGAGCCGCGCGGGCCGCAGTGGGCGCGGGCCGGCGTGCACGCCGCCGCGAACCTGCTGCACGTCCAGCGGCGGCTGGGGCTGCGCGACGGGGAGTGGCGGGCGTACCGGATCGCGTGGCTGGGCGCGTGCGTGCTGTTCGACCGGGCGAAGCTGCTGGCCTGCGGCGGGTACGACTTCTGGGACCGGGTACCGGAGCGGCACTCGGGCGAGGACGTGCTGGTGCAGCTGCGGGTACTGGCCCGGTACGGCGGGGCCGGCATCCTGCCCAGCGGCGCGTACCACCTGGAGACGCCGACGACCGTACCGGAGCGGGAGGTCGAGTGCTTCGACGTGGTACCGCCGCACGGGCAGCTATCCCGCGTCAGCGAGTAGTTCGAGCGCGCTCTGGCAGGCTTCCTCGGTCGGGATGTCGGTCACGAACGAGGGGCGGTGCGCGCAGCCGGAGCCGTCGCGGGCCGGGTACAGGTCGCGGGTGCAGTCGGTACCGCACTGCGGGCAGTGGATGGTCCAGGACAGCAGCGGGCGGTGCCGGGCCCGCCCGACCGGCGCCGCGTTGATCACGTTGCCCACCCAGTACAGCCCGACGGTCCGGGTACCCACCGCCTCGGCCACGTGCAGCGGCCCGGTGTCGTTGGCCACCACCACGGCACAGCGCGCCAGCAGCCCGGCCAGCCCGCCCATGGACACCGCGCCCACCACCGGTACCGCCGGCCGGTGCATGGCGCCCAGCACCCGCGACACCAGCTCCCGCTCCGGCGGGGTACCGGTGACCAGTACCCGCGCGCCGGCACCGGCCAGCGCGTCGCCCACCGCGGCGAACCGCTCCGCGGGCCAGCGCCGGCGCGGGTCGCTCGCACCCGGGTGCAGTGCGGCCAGCGGCCCGCCGTCCCCGGGTACCACACGCTCCGCCTCCCGCCGGTCGTGCGCGGTCAACTCCAGCCGCGGCTCGTACCCGACCGGCGCGGCGCCCACCAGCGCGGCCACCTCCAGGTGCCGGAA
>DATEJJ010000242.1:0-2214 GCA_035278125.1 Rugosimonospora sp. | reverse complement strand
GTGTCGCCGCCCGCCTGGCGCAGCACGATCTCTTCCAGCCAGTCGGTGGCCGGCCAGCCGGTCGCCGTACCCGAACCGATGCCGCCGCACCACGGCTTGGCCTTACCGGCGGCCGCGATCTTGTCGCTCAGCGCCATCATGTCGGTCCACGTGGTTGGCACGGTGTACCCGGCGGCCTGGAACGCCTTGGGCGAGTACCAGACCAGGGACTTCATGTTGGCGCTCATCGGCGCCGCGTAGAAGGTGCCGTTGACGGAGCCGTAGTCTTTCCAGACCTTGCTCCACTTGTCCTCGTTGGTGACGGTCTGCGCTGGCGGCCTGGCCACCTTGCCGGTCTTGACCATGTTCGCCAGCAGGCCCGGCTGCGGGATGATCGCCAGGTCGGGCGCGTTGCCACCGGCCACCTTCACCGGCAGCTGCGACTCGAAGTCGTTGGAGCCGGTGTAAGAAATCTTGATGCCGGTACAGTCGCTGAACTCCTTCCACGACTGCTGCAACGAGTCCGACTCCGGGCTGATGATGGAGCCGTTCATGGTGACCGTGGTGCCCGAGTGCCCGGCGTACGCCTGGTACTTCGCGCAGTTGCCGGTCAGCGTGGGTACCGGCCCGGCCTTGGCACCGTTGCCGCTGCTGGAGCTGTTCGAGCAGGCGGCCAGCGCGGTCATCGCGACCAGGGCGGGGGCGAGCAGCACGGCCGCCCGGCGGGGCAGGCGCGCGCTCATCGGAGACCATCCGACAGATTATCGAAATGCATCAATGCCTCCTCGGCAGTTGAACAGTAACTGCGGCCGGTGACGGCTGTCTGTTTAGTCTTATTACAGCGTATTGGCGCTATATGTAGAGAACGTGTCTTTTGCTCCACCCCTCCCCGTCTGGTGGAACCGCTCCCATCCCGTGGCGTGTGCACCGCGTCACCCAGGCGGTATCATGTAAGCGCTTGCAACCGTCGATGTCCAGTGTTTCGCGTGGATCAACGCGATAACGATTCGGTCACCGAGCGGGTACATCGACAAAGGTGGTTGCGTTGTCCCGCAAGGAAGTGGGTACACGCGGCGGCATGACGAGTGTCCAGCGGCGGCGGGTCGGGCCGCTCACGGACCGGCAGTGGCTGCTGGTGGGGGCGGGCGGGGTGCTGGCGGTACTCGTGCTCGCGATGGTGGCCACGGTCGGGGTACGGCTCACCCGCGCCGACGCGCACGAGGTCACCGCACCGCTGCCCACCGGCCGGGACGCCGGCACCCTGGTGGTGACCGGCGGGGTGAACGAACTGACCCTGCGCACCGCCGACCTGGGCAGCACCATGTACCGGATCACCACCCCGCCCGGCTCCGGCGCGGTACCGCACGCCACGACGAACCACGGAGCGGTGTCGGTACGGATCGCGGGCAGCGGGGGCGGCGCGGCGACGGTAGCGCTCAGCTCCCGGCTCCGCTGGGACCTGCGGCTCGCGGGCGGGCTCAGCCGCGCGACCCTCGACCTGAGTAACGGCTCAGTGTCCGGAGTGGACTTCGCGAGCGGACTGGACACTGTGGACCTGAAGCTGCCCCGACCCAGCGGCCGGGTACCGGTACGGGTCGGGGCGGGCGCCAACCAGCTCACCGTCCACCTGCCCGCCGGGGTACCGGCGCAGGTGCGGGTACGGTCCGGCGCGGGCAGCCTGACGCTCGACGGCGCCACGCACAACGGGGTGGCGGGCGGCACCGCGTACCCCCTGGCGGGCTACCCGCGCCCCGACGCGTACCAGATCGACCTCGTCACCGGCATCTCCTCCCTCGTCGTCCGCCGCGACTAGCGCGTCCGGACCGTCGTTCGGCTCCGCACGATCAGCGGTTGCCGGCGGATTGCTCAGCTGACCGCGTGATCTGCCGGCGGGCCGCGATCATCCAGGCGCGGCGGGCGTGATCACGTGGAGCGGTCCTGGATTTCCCAGGCGTGGTCGAGGGCGTGCCAGGCGATGCGGTGGGCGGCGTACCGGGGTGGCCAGCCGCGCAGGCGCATCGGCGAGCCGTCGCTCGGCTTGCGCAGGGCCGCCAGGATCAGCTCGCGCGACTCGGCGGCGGCCACCAGGTCCGGCGCGGCCGGGAACTTCAGGCCGAGCATGCGGCCGTAGCCGGGCTCCGCGCCGAGCACGTGCTCCACGATCCTGTCGCGGTCCCGGCCCCCGCCGCGCGGGCCCTTGCGCAGTTCGGCGGGGGCTCCGGCGACCACGCGGCC
>DATEJJ010000241.1:0-19009 GCA_035278125.1 Rugosimonospora sp. | reverse complement strand
CTCGTGCGCGGCGACCTCGGCCCGCGGCGCGCCGAAGAACACGCGCAGCCACAGGCGGGTGGCGTACCACGCGGTGAGCAGGGCGGTGGCCAGGCCGGCCAGCCATACCAGCCAGCCCACCCAGGCCGCGGCCGGACCGCTCCCGCCGCCCGCGCGGGCCGCCGCCGCGAGTACCTCGTCCTTGCTCCAGAACCCGGCGAACGGCGGTACCCCGGCCAGCGCGGCCAGCCCGATCGTGGAGCAGGCGAACGTCACCGGCAGCGCCCGGCGCAGCCCACCCATCAGCGCCATCGAGTTGCTGCCGACCGCGTGGATGACGCAGCCGGCCGCGAGGAACAGCAGCGCCTTGAACGCGGCGTGGGAGAGCAGGTGGAACAGCGCGACCGGTGCCGCACCGACCGCCAGCGCACCGGCCATGTACGCGATCTGGGACACCGTCGACCAGGCGAGTACCCGCTTGATGTCGTCCTGGGCGGTCGCCGCGAGTGCGCCCAGCAGCATGGTCACGGCGGCTACCACGCCCAGCACGGCGAGCGTCGTGGGCGCCGCGGCGAACAGGGGGTAGAGCCGGGCCACGACGTAGATGCCGGCGGCGACCATGGTGGCCGCGTGGATCAGCGCGGAGATCGGTGTGGGCCCGGCCATCGCGTCGGGCAGCCAGGTGTGCAGCGGGAACTGCGCGCTCTTGCCGGCCACGCCGGCCAGCAGGAGCAGCGTCGCCGCGGTCAGCCGGCCCGCCGAGTGGTGCGCGGCCAGCACGTCGGCGATCCGGAAGCTGCCCGTGGACAGGCCGAGCAGCGCGATGCCGAGCAGGAAGCCGACGTCACCGATCCGGGTCACCAGGAACGCCTTCACCGCGGCGCGCGGCGCCTCCGGCAGCGTGCGGTCGTGGCCGATCAGCAGGTACGAGCAGATGCCCATGACCTCCCAGCCGACCAGCAGGACGACCAGGTCCCCGGCGACCACGACCAGCAGCATGGCGGCGGTGAACAGGCTCACCTGGGCCGCGTACGGCGGGTACCGGTCGTCGTGCGCCAGGTAGGTCACGGAGTAGACCTGTACCGCCAGCGCGACCGTACCCACCGCGATCGCGACCAGGGCGGCGCGCGGGTCGACCCGGGCGGTCAGCGTCACCGGCAGGCTGCCGAAGTCCACCAGCTGCCGGCCCGACTCCACCACCCCGCCGCCGGCGGCGAGCGCGATCGCCACGACCAGCGCGGCGGCGGCACCACCGATCCCGAGGACGGCCGCCAGCCGGCGGGCACCGGTGGGCAGCAGCAGCCCGATGAGCGCCAGGGCGGCCGGTACCGCCGGGAGCAGCCAGGCGCTCACCCGCGCTCCTCCACGACCTCCAGAGGTGGCGCCTCCGCCAGCGGGATGTCGTCCACGGTGACGCTGGCGCGCAGCCGGTAGAGCTGCAGCACGAGGGCGAGGCCCACGCCTACCTCGGCGGCGGCGATCACGATCACGAACAGCGCGAAGACCTGCCCGGTGCCGGGCAGCGCGGCGGCGACCGTGGCGTCGGCGGTGATGAGGATGAGGTTGACCGCGTTGAGCATCAGCTCCACGGACATCAGCAGGAGCACGGCGTTGCGGCGGACCAGGACCCCGTACCCACCGAGTCCGAAGAGGACAGAGGCGGTGACGTACGGGATGACCGGGTGCATCAGCGCTCCCCATCAGCCGGGCGGGAAACCACGATGGCGCCCACGAGCGCCGCGAGCAGCAGTACGGAGAGTACCTCGAACGGGAGCACCCAGTGGCGGAACACCGCGCCACCGATCTGCTCGGCGGTACCGGCCGGCGGCGTGGGTACCCGGTGCCAGCGGTACGCGTCGACCAGCAGGGCGGCCAGGCCCAGGCCGGCTCCGCCGCCGATGAGCAGGCCGGACCAGCCGGGCCGGTCGAGGTCGGCGCTCGCCCCGATCGGCGCCCGGGTCAGCATCACGGCGAACAGCAGCAGCACCACCACGGCGCCCACATAGAGCAGCACCTGCACCCAGGCGACCAGCTCGGCGGCGAGCACGAGGTACAGGGCCGCGACGGCACCGAGCGCGACCACCAGCCACAGCCCGGCGCGTACCAGGTGCTGCGTGCGTACCACCCGGAAAGCGGCACCGGCCGCGACGGCGCCCAGCGCGAGCATCAGGACATCGCTGACGGTCATCGGGCCGGGCCCGCCTTCTTGGCGGCGGCCGTCTCCTCCTTCGCCGGTTCGCCGCGCGGGTCGTGCGCGGGCGGCGGCGGTACGGTCCACATCCAGTCGCGCAGCCGGTCCTTTTCGTGCAGCAGGTCCCTGATGTCGTACTCGGCGTACTCGAACTCGGGGGACCAGTAGAGCGCGTCGAACGGGCATGCCTCGATGCAGATCCCGCAGTACATGCAGAGAGAGAAGTCGATGGCGAACCGGTCCAGCACGTTGCGCTGGCGCGCCCGGGCGGCACCCGGGACGATGACCTCTTCCTTGTGCGAGTCGATGTAGATGCACCAGTCGGGGCACTCGCGCGCGCAGAGCATGCAGACGGTGCAGTTCTCCTCGAACAGCGCGATCACCCCCCGGGAGCGCGGCGGCAACTCGGGCTCCTGGTCGGGATATTGACGGGTATGCGAGCGTCGGGTCAGCTCCCGGAAGGTGACCGCGAGCCCTTTCGCCAGCCCTGACCCCGGAACGGCACCGTTCATGGGCCTTATCCTGCCCTTAGTGAAGCGCTCACGCGAGCATCTGAGATTTTGATGGTCCGCCACCATGATCAAGCTTCGGGCTCGCGGAATGTCAGAGGGAGACGCTAGGGTGACCGGTATAGACGAGCAGTTCCCCGAGCACCGTAAGGAGGACCCGGTGAGCATGGCTTACGCGTTCGAGTTGCTGGCGAGCCAGGTCTGGACCACCGACGACCTGGACACGCTGCCCGAGGACAGCCCTCGGCGCGAACTCATCGATGGAGTGCCGAACGTGTCGCCCGCCCCCAGCCGCTTTCACCAATCGATCGCCGCCCGCCTCAACTCCGCCCTACTTCAGTCCTGCCCGGACGACTTCGACGTCAGCCAGGGAGTCGAGGTGCGGATCAGCAAGACCCGCAGCTTCATCCCCGACGTGGTGGTCACCAGGGCCAAGGCCACCTTCGTCCACTACGCCGCACCGGACGAGGTGGTCCTCGCCATTGAGATCGTCTCGCCGAGTTCGACGCTTCTGGACCGGGTAACCAAGCCTGCGGCGTATGCGCAGGCAGGTGTTCCGTTCTACTGGCGGATCGAGACCCATGACCCCGGTCACGTTCGCGTGGACACCTACGCGCTCAGCGAGTCTGGTGCGGTATATGCGCCGACGGGGGAATTCACCGATGTGATCGAGTTGGACCAACCGTGGCGGATCCGTCTGCCTGTCGCCGATATCGTCTCGCCCGTGTACCGGACCGAGTCATAGGTCCTTGGACCAGGTCTGGCCGACCAGGTCCCTGCCGAAGCTGCGGTGCCGGTCCTCCTCGCCCAGCGTGAACCCGGCCCGCTCGTAGATCCGCCGGGCACCGGCCAGCACATCGTTCGTCCACAGCGCCATCCGCCGGTACCCGGCCTGCTTCGCGTACGCGAGGCACTCCGCCACCAGCCGCCCGCCGATACCCAGCCCGCGCGCCGCCGGCTCCACCAGGAGCAGCCGGAGCTGTGCCGTCTCCTCGTCCCGCTTCACACAGAACACGCAGCCGACCGGCGCGCCGTCCAGCTCCGCGATCCACGCCGCCTCCCGCTCCGGGTCCCGGTTCGCGACGTAGTCCGCCACAATCCGGGCCACCAGCGCCTCGTACGTCGCGTCCCAGCCGTACTCCTCGGCGTACAGGGCGCCGTTGCGGGCGATCACCCAGCCCAGGTCGCCCGGTACCGGCGGGCGGAGCAGGTACGCGCGCGGGCGGGGCGCCTCGCCGAGTACCTCCCTGATCGTGGCCATCGCACCGGCCAGCCGATGGCGCTGGTCCGCGCCCAGCCGGTCCAGCAGCGCCCGGATCTCGGTGCCGGAGCGCTCGTCCAGCACCCGGTACGCGTCCCGGCCGGCGGGCGTCAGCCGGATCACCTGGCGGCGCTTGTCCGACCCGGACGGCTCCCGCACGATCAGCCCGTCCGAGGCGAAGCGTCCCAGGATCCGGCTGAGGTACCCGGCGTCGATGTCCAGGTCCCGGCGCAGGTCGGCGACCTCCACCGCGTCCCGCTGCGCCAGTTCGAAGATCACCCGAGCCTCGGTCAGCGTGTACGGGGTGTCCAGCAGGCCGCCGCGCAGCACGCCGATGACGTTCGTGTAGAAGCGGTTGAAGTCCCGCACGGTGGCCACGAGGTCGCTCATGTCCCCGAGACTAGCGAGTTCTTTGACTGAGTCAACGTATTACTTGACTCGTACCACCGCCGTCAGCACCAGCTGCCCCAGGGACACCGGTACCAGCACCAGCCAGCACAGCCGCTGGAGCTGATCGGCGCGCAGGCGGGGGTACGCGACCCGCAGCCACATGATCACGAAGGACACGGCGAACACCTTGACCAGCGTCCAGAGCCAGCCGAGCTGCGCGTCGAACGGTCCCTTCCAGCCACCCAGGAACAGCACGGTGGTCAGCGCCGCGATCACCACGATGCCCACGTACTCGGCGAGCAGGAAGAACGCGAAGCGCAGCCCGGTGTACTCGGTCATGTAGCCGAAGACCAGCTCGGAGTCGGCGATCGGCATGTCGAACGGCGGCCGCCGGATCTCGGCCAGCCCGGCCACGAAGAACACCACCATCGCCGGGAACTGCCAGAGCAGCCACCAGGGCCGCCAGGCCGCGACGATGCCAGGGAGGCTGAGGGTACCGGCGGCCATCGCCACGGACGCGGCGGAGAGCACGAACGGCAGCTCGTACCCGAGCAGCTGCGCCGCCGCCCGCAGCCCGCCGAGCAGGCTGTACTTGTTGGCGCTGGACCAGGCGGACATGAGTACCGCGACCACACCGACCCCGACCACCGCCAGCACCAGGAACAGCCCGACGTCCAGCGGCTGCCCCACCAGCCAGTCGTGCGGGCCGAGCGGGATCACCAGCAGGGCGACCAGGTACGGCAGCAGCGCGATCGCCGGGGCGAGGCGGAACACCGGCCGGTCGGCGGCGCGCGGGGTCACGTCCTCCTTCTGCGCGAACTTCACGCCGTCGGCGATCAGCTGCGCCCAGCCGTGGAAGGCGCCCGCGTACATCGGGCCGAGCCGGCCCTGCATGTGCGCCATCACCTTGTGCTCGGTCTGCCCGATGACCAGCGGCAGGGTGAGGAACGCGACCAGCACCCCGAGCACCCGCAGCACCACCTCCAGCCAGGTAGGCATCAGGACGGCCCCCATTCGCCGGGCGCCGGTACCCCGGGCGGGCGCATCGGCGAGCGGCGGGCGGCGGTGGGGTCGTGCGACTCGCCCGGCTCCTTCGCACCCGGCCACGCCTTGGCGACGCGGGCGGCGAGGACGAACTCCTTGCGCAGCGGATGGCCCTCGAACTCCGGGGGCAGCAGCAGCGGGCGCAGCCCGCCCGGATGGCCAGCGAACTCGACCCCGAACATCTCGTGCGTCTCGCGCTCGTGCCAGGCCGCGCCCGGGTAGATGTCCACAATGGAGTCGCAGCCGGGGCCCTCGCGCCCTAGCCGGGTGCGCACCAGCAGCCCGTGCCGCGCGCTGGTGGACCAGGCGTGCGCCACCACGGTGAAGCCCTCGTCCAGGTCGTCGACCGCGGACAGCCAGTCGAAGAAGTCGCAGTCCAGCTCGGCGTCCTCGTGCGCGGTGCGCAGCGCGCGGCGCCATGCCTCCGGCGGGACGTCCACGGTGGCTCGGGCGTACGCGCCGCCGTCGGACACCGCCGCCACCCCACCCGCCACGAGGCTCACCAGGCGATCACCGACCTGCTCCGGGGTCATGCCGAGATCCTAGCGGGGAACACCGACAAGCTAGGCAAGATCAAAAGAGCCATCGACGGGTACCAGGGGACGAACTACCCTGTGTTGATGGGCGAGCCCGCGGCGAGCTCGGCATTGACACTGGCGGAGGGTACGGCACTGGTCCGGCTCGCTGTCGGCGCCGTCGGCGCCCACCTCGCCCGCAGCCCGCTCGATGGCCGGCCGCCCGGCTTCCCCGCGCTGCGCGCACTCGGCGCCTGCTTCGTGACCCTGGAGAACGCCGGTCGGTTGCGCGGCTGCGTCGGCAGCCTGGACGCGGCCCGCCCGCTGTACCTGGACGCGATGCGCAACGCCCAGCGGGCCATGCGGGACCCGCGCCTGCCCGAGGTGACCGGGGCGGACTGGCCCGGCCTGGACGTGAAGGTCTCGGTACTCAGCCCGCCCGAGCCGGTACCCGTGTCCGGCCGGCGCGAGCTGCTCGACCTGCTGCGCCCGGGCGTGGACGGGCTGCTCCTGGTCTGCGGCGAGCAGCGGGCCACCTTCCTGCCGGCGGTGTGGCAGAAGCTGGCGGACCCGGAGCAGTTCCTGGGCGCGCTGCTGACCAAGGGGGGCTGGCCGGCGCGGGGATGGCCGGACGGGCTGGAGGTGTCCAGGTACACCTCGATCGAGTTCGCGGACCGCGGGCCGCGCGTACCGGCCGGCGCCGTGCCAGGATGACGGCATGCAGCCACTGGTCGAGGAGACCATGAAGAAGGCCGCCATCGCGTGGCTGAGTACCCCCGCCGGTACGCCGTGCCCGGTGTGGTGCCTGTGGCTGGACGGCTGCCTGTACGTGGTGAGCGGCCCGGGTGAGCAGCCGGCTCCCGGGCTGGTTGGTGCCGCTGAGGTGGGGGTGACCGCGCGCGGCGACCACGGCGGGCGCGTCGTCACCTGGCCGGCGCGGGTGTCGCCGGTCGAACCGGGCGGCGAGGAGTGGGAGCGGGTGGTACCGCAGTTGGCCGGCAAGCGGCTGAACGCACCGGGCAGCGCGACCGGGACCGCGGCGCGCTGGGCCGCGGAGTGCGTGGTGAGCCGGCTGGAGCCCGCGGGCGACCCGACCGAGGCGGGGCCGGACCTGCCCGACGCGTCCGGCGCGGCGCCACCGGTACCGACGCCGGCCAACCGCCGTACGGCCAAGCCGTTCCGCCTGCACCGGGTACGGGGCGTGGAGTAGCCCCTCAGCCCACGAACGGCGGTACGGAGATCCGGCCGGACGCCACCGGTACCACGTGCCCGGCGACGGTTGCCGAGACCGCCCGGCCGCCGGCCGCGGTGACCGTACAGTCCAGTGTGGACGGTCGGTGCAGCTCGGCGCCCTGGCGCACCTGGTACGCGAAGTCACCGGAGCCGCCCAGCAGGCCGGAGGTGACCAGCCAGACGCCCAGCCCCAGCGCGGCCGAGCCGGTGGCCGGGTCCTCCGGTACCCCCAGACCGGGGCAGAACACGCGGGCGTGGGCGGTGGCCGTCACCGCGTCCCAGTGCAGCACGCTGATCTGGGTGACGCCCTCGGCACGGGCCACCGTCGGGTCGCCCGCGGCCCGGCCGACCGCGTCGGCGTGTACCGGCAGGTACGGGAACTCCAGGCCGCACCCGGCCACCCGGGGTGCCGGTCCGGCGAAGTCGTCCACGGTCAGCCCGACGCAGCGCAGCAGCGGCGCCGGATCCAGTTCTGGCCCGACGGTCGGGGTACCGCCGGTCAGCCGCGCCTTGCCGCCCTCGTACACCTGGATCGGCAACAGGCCGGCGCCGCACTCCTGCACCAGCTCGCCCGGCGGCAGGCCCTCGCGGCGGCAGTAGGTGACGGCCGCGCCCACGCTGGGGTGCCCGGCGAACGGCAGCTCGGTCTCGGGGGTGAAGATGCGCGCCCGGTAGGTCGCGTCCGATACCGCCGGCTTGAGCACGAACACGGTCTCGGGCAGGCGGAACTCGCGGGCGATGGCCTGGAACTGGTCCACGGACAGCGACTCCGCGTCGAAGACCACCGCGAGTGGATTGCCGGTGAAGGGGCGGTCGGTGAACACGTCCACGACCTCGTACGGCAGGCTCTGCATGAGCCCCAGCGTAGGCCGGGCATTAAACTCTGTGCGTGAGCGCGCCGACCAGGATTTACGTGGCCCGGCTCGCCGGCCTCGCCGTGTTCGACCCGAACGGTGACCAGGTCGGGCGGGTACGGGACGCGGTCGCGCGGCTGCGGGACAGCGGCCAGCCGCCGCGGATCATCGGGCTGGTCGCCGAGATGCCGCTACGCCGCCGCATCTTCCTGCCGATCGGCCGGATCACCGCGATCGAGCCGGACTCCGTGCTGCTCAACACCGGCACGCTGAACCTGCGCCGGTTCGAGAAGCGCCCGGGCGAGCTGCTGGTCCTGGAGGAGCTGCTGGACCGGCGGATCGTGCTCGCGGACTCGGGCCGCCCGGGCACCGTGGTCGACGTGGCGATGGAGTCGGGCCGCGGCGGCGAGTGGACGCTGAGCCGGGTCGCGGCGCGCGAGGTGTCCGGGCGGCTGTCCCGCCGGGGCCACCTGCGCCAGCTGGACTGGTCCGAGGTGACCGGCCTGGTCGGTACGCCGGCCGCGCAGGGTACCGAGAACCTGCTGGCGGTGCTGGACAACATGCGCCCCGCCGACCTGGCCAACGTGCTGCAGGACCTCTCGGACAGCCGGCGGGTGGAGGTGGCCCGGGCGCTGGACGACGAGCGCCTGGCCGACGTGCTGGAGGAGCTGCCCGAGCACGACCAGGTGGAGATCATCGCGGCGCTGGAGCCGGAGCGGGCCGCGGACGTGCTGGAGGAGATGGACCCGGACGACGCCGCCGACCTGCTCGCCGAGCTGCCCAAGCCGGAGCAGGAGGTGCTGCTGGACCTGATGCAGCCGGAGGAGGCGGACCCGGTACGCCGGCTGCTGGTGTACCTGCCCGGTACGGCGGGCAGCGTGATGACCTCCGAGCCGATCGTGCTCACCCCGGACGCCACGGTGGCCGAGGCGCTGGCCCGCATCCGGGAGCCGCAGCTGGCCCCGGCGGTGGCGGCGCAGGTGTTCGTGGCGCGCGCGCCGATGGCCACGCCGACCGGGCGGTACCTGGGCATGGTGCACTTCCAGAAGCTGCTGCGCGAGCCGCCCGCGGAGATCCTCGGTGGCGTGGTGGACAACGACATCGACCCGCTGGAGCCGGACACCCCGCTGCCCGAGATCACCCGCCGGCTGGCCACGTACAACCTGGTCGCGATCGCGGTGGTGGACGAGAAGGACCGTCTGGTGGGCGCGGTCACCGTGGACGACGTGCTGGACCACATGCTGCCGCGGGACTGGCGGGACCGGGACCACGAGCCCGTACCGGTGGCTCCGGCGCACCGGCCGGCCCGCACCGGCCCGGTACGGGGCGACGATGGTTGAGCTGCGCCGCGCCGGCTGGGGTGGGCCGGGCAGTGGCAACCGGCTGGACCAGCCGCGGGTACACCGCCGGCTGCGGCTGCCCCGGCTGTCCGGCGAGACGTTCGGGCACTTCGCCGAGGTGTTCGCGCGGTTCATGGGTACCGCGCAGTTCATCGCGTACATGACGGTGTTCGTACTCGCGTGGATCGTGGTGAACGTGATCGGGCTGTACGGGCTGCGCTGGGACCCGTACCCATTCATTCTGTTGAATTTGTTCTTCAGCACGCAGGCGTCCTACGCGGCGCCGCTGATCCTGCTCGCGCAGAACCGCCAGGCGGACCGGGACCGGTTGACCATGGACGAGGACCGGCGCCGGGCGGCCATGCAGAAGGCGGACACGGAGTATCTGACCAGGGAGATCGCGTCGCTGCGCATCGCGCTGGGCGAGGTGGCCACCCGCGACTTCGTGCGCTCCGAACTGGTGCGGCTGGTCGAGGAGCTGGACGAGGTCAACCACCGCCGGCACAAGCTGGAGCGCCGCGAGCAGCGCCGGGACGCCAAGCGCGGCAAGGCCAAGGGCGACTCGAAGCCGCTGGACGAGCCGTTCGACGAGCTGGACGGTGACCTGGACGAGCTGCCGGAGAACGGGGCCCAGGAAGACCGGTCGCCGCGCGCCTCAAGGGGCTAGGCGCGCGGCGCGACCAGCTCATTGTCTCACTCCGTGGACAGAGGTGTCTAGCCGCGCACACTGCCCCGGCCGGCCGGGTGACTCCGTCGGCGCCGCACGTAGCATGAAGGGAAGTCGGCGTGGCCGCAGGCCACTCTTCCCGTGAGGATCAGAAGTCCGCGTGGCCGCAGGCCACTCTTCCCGTGAGGATCAGATGGCACCGTCCCCAGCGTCGATCCAGGCCGCACTCGCCACCGTGAACGATCCGGAGATCCGCCGCCCGATCACGGACCTGGGCATGGTGTCCGCGGTCCGGGTGGCCGAGGGCGGCGTGGTGCACGTCGACCTGCTGCTCACCGTGGCCGGCTGCCCGCTGAAGGACAAGCTGCGCGCCGACATCACGGCCGCGGTGGGCGCGGTCGACGGGGTCCGCGGCGTCGAGATCAACTTCGGCGTGATGACGCCCGAGCAGCGCCGCGAGCTACAGGCCGGCCTGCGCGGCGGTGCTGCCGCGGAGCCCGTCATCCCCTTCGCCCAGCCGGGCTCCCGGACCAGGGTGTACGCGGTGGCCAGCGGAAAGGGCGGGGTCGGCAAGTCCAGTGTGACCGTGAACCTGGCCGCGGCGCTCGCCGCCCGGGGCCTGGCTGTCGGCGTGATCGACGCGGACATCTACGGACATTCGGTACCGCGCATGCTGGGTACCCAGGCCCGGCCGACCCAGGTGGAAGACATGATCATGCCGCCCCAGGCGCACGGCGTGAAGGTCATCTCCATCGGCATGTTCACACAGGGCAACGCGGCGGTCGTCTGGCGTGGCCCGATGCTGCACCGGGCGCTGCAGCAGTTCCTGGCCGACGTGTACTGGGGCGACCTGGACGTACTGCTGCTAGACCTCCCGCCGGGTACCGGAGACGTGGCGATCTCCCTGGCCCAGCTGTTGCCGGGCGCGGAGATCCTGGTGGTCACCACCCCGCAGACGGCCGCCGCCGAGGTGGCGGAGCGGGCCGGCGCGATCGCGCTGCAGACGCACCAACGGCTGGTCGGTGTGGTGGAGAACATGTCCTGGTTGGAGCTGCCGACCGGGGAGCGGATGGAGATCTTCGGGAGCGGCGGCGGTCAGGCGGTGGCCGACTCGCTGACCCGGCTCACCGGGGCGGCGGTACCGCTGCTCGGGCAGGTACCGCTGGACACCCGGGTACGGGAGGCGGGCGACGACGGTACGCCCATCGTGCTCGCGGCGCCGGACGCGCCCGCGTCGGTCGCGATGGCCGTGGTGGCCGAGCGCCTGGCGGTACGCCGGGAGTCGCTGGTCGGCAAGCCGCTGGGCCTGTCACCGGCGTCCGCCCGCCGCTGACTCAGGTGGCGTCCCCGTCGATCACGCGGGGAACCGGGCGTACCGGCACGGCCGGCGCCGCCTCGCCCGCCTGACGGGAGCGCAGTTCCAGCGAGGACGCGCTGTCCTTGATCTCCGCGGTCAGCCCCTTCACGTCGGCCTGTACGTCCCGGGCCAGGTCCTCCAGGGGCTTGCGCAGCGCCTGCTCGTCCTCCTCGCTGAGGAGGTGCTTGCGGATCAGCGCCTTCGGGTTCAGGTCTTCGAGCTGGATGTCGGTGCCGAGTTCGCGGCTCAGGTCGCTGGTCGCGTTGCGCGCCATGTCGCGCACGTTACGCAGCATCCGTACGCCGTCGGCGATCGCCTTGGGCAGTTTGTCCGGTCCGAAGATGAAGATCCCGAGCAGCAGCAGGACGAGCAGCTTCCAGCCGTCCAGGTTCTCCAGCCCGAACATCCCGCCACCTCCCCGTTACTTCGCGTACCCGATCATTTCGCATCCGCCGTGAGCGTCACCTGTACGGTAGCCGCGCTCGCGCCCCGCCGGTAGTCCACCCGTACCGCGTCGCCGGGCGCGTACTTGCGCACCAGGGCGATCAGGTCGCTCGGCTGGTCCATCGGTACACCATCGATCTTCATCAGTACGTCGTTGGCCTTCAGCCCGGCCCGGGCCGCCGGTCCCGCGGCATCCACCGAGGCCAGCTGTACCCCGCCGTCCGGGTTGGTGTACGAGTCGCGCAGCTGCGCGCCGATGACCGTACGCCGCGCGTGCCCGGTCTCGATGATGTCCATCGCGATGCGCTTGGCCTGGTTGATCGGGATCGCGAAGGCCAGGCCGATGTTGCCCGCGTCCTGCGAGTCCGAGGCGAGCGACTTGATCACCGAGTTCATCCCGATCACCCGGCCGGCGCTGTCCACCAGCGGGCCGCCGGAGTTGCCGTGGTTCACCGCGGCGTCGGTCTGGATGGCCGCGTAGTAGCGGCTGGGCCCGCCCGGCTCGTCCGCCTCCATGGTCCGGTTCAACGCGCTCACGATGCCGTAGGTGACCGTGTTGCTCAGCGCCAGCGGAGCACCGAACGCGAGCACCGGATCGCCCACCGCGATCTGGTCCGAGTCGCCGAACTGCACCGCCGGCAGCCCGGTACGCGCCAGCTTGAGCACGGCCACGTCCGACTCCTCGTCCACGCCGACCAGCCGGGCGGTACCCACGCTCGAATCGCTGAAGGTTACCGTCGCGCTCCCGCTCAGGCCCTCGACCACGTGGTCGTTGGTCTCCACGTACCCGTCCGGCGAGATGATGAAGCCGGAGCCCAGGCTGTACCCGCTGCTCGTACCGATCTTGATGGTCACCACGCTGGGCAGGACCCGGGCCACCACGCCCGCGAGCGACGTGGGCGGCCGCTGCGCGAGCGGTGCCGCGCTGGCCCCGCCACCGTTGCCGAGCACCGTGCGGCCGCTGCCGCCACCGGCGAACACGAAGCCGAGCGTGCCGCCCAGCCCGCCCGCGAGCAGCGCGGTGACCAGCACGATCAGGAAGATCAGGCCGAGCCCGCGGCGCCCCACGTCGCCCGCGATCGGTACGGTCACCGCGGTGCCGGCGGGTGGCGGTACCGCGCCCGGGGAGCGGATCACCACGGCGGACGGCGCACCCGGATCGCGCCACGGATCGGTCAGCGCATCCGACCACCAGGGCGACTCCGGCCCGGTGCGGGGGTACCCCGTGACCACCGGAGCGCGCGGGTCGACCGGCGCGAAGGGTGAGAGAACTCCCGGCTGTGGCCTACCTCCGTCGGAGGCACCGCCCGGCCGCCACGCCGTACCGTCGGTCACGATCGGCACCTTCCTGTCAGTCCCGCCCGTCCAGCATCGCACGCCCCGGCCGGAGGCGACCCGGGCCGATATCGCCCGGCGGCACCTGCCGGGCGGCGAGCCGCCGGCGCACTATCCTGTCTCATACCCCTACCCGAGGTTGCCTGTTACCCTGCCGCACGCACCTGAATCCCAGCTCAATGTGTTCCGGTGCGCGGCCGGGCCGGGGCCCACCGCAAGGAGGTGCACCATCGCCAGCGCCGCGAAGGCGACGAATCCGGTGACCGCGCAGGCGCGCGAATTCACCGAGGCGTACCCACCGGAAGACAGCATCCTGAACGTGGCCCGCGGCCTGGCCCGGGAGGTGGGCCTGGTACCGGTGCGTTCCGGTGCCGGTGCCGCCCTGCGCCTGCTGGCCGCGGCCGGCGGCGCGAAGGCCGTGGTCGAGATCGGCACCGGTACCGGCGTCAGCGGGCTGTGGCTGCTGCGTGGCATGCGGCCGGACGGGGTACTCACCACGATCGATGTAGAAGCCGAGCACCAGCGGATGGCGCGGCGGATCTTCGTCGAGGCCGGGTTCGCACCGTCCCGTACCCGGATCATCACCGGCCGCGCGCTGGACGTGCTGCCCCGGCTCGCGGACGGCGCGTACGACCTGATCTTCGTGGACAGCGGCCCGGAGGAGCACGAGGCGTGCGTCGACGCGGCGCTGCGCCTGCTCCGGCCGGGTGGCATCCTCGCGGTCAACGGCGCGCTGGCCGGGGGCCGGATCGCCGACCCGGCGGCACGGGACGCGGAGACCGCCGCGCTGCGCGAGGTGGTCAAGGCGCTGCGCGACGCGGACGAGTGGGTACCGGCACTGCTGCCCGTCGGTGACGGCCTGCTGGTCGCGGTCAAGCGGTAGCGGCACCCGGCTCCGGCCGCGGCGTACCGTCCGCGGCGAGGCGCTCCAGCCAGCGCACCAGGGTACGCACGCCCCAGCCGGTGGCACCCTTGACCAGTTCACCGTCCGTGCTGTCCGTCCAGGACGGCGCGGACATGTCCAGGTGCGCCCAGCGACCCCGGGCGGTACCGGTGAACTCCCGCAGGTACAGCGCGGCGGCCACCGAACCGGGCGAGCCGGGCCGGGGAATGTTGGCCACGTCCGCCATCTCGCTGGCGAACAGCTCCAGGTAGTCGTCGGGCAGCGGCATCCGCCACACGTTCTCGCCGGCCGCCGTGGCCGCCGCGCGCAACTGCCCGGCCAGCTCCTCGCTGTCCGTATACAGGGCGGCGGTTCGCTTGCCGAGCGCCACCAGGTTCGCCGCGGTCAGGGTGGCCAGGTCCACCAGCACGTCCGGGTTGAGCCGGCGGGCCGCATACGCGAGCGCGTCGGCCAGCACGACCCGCCCCTCGGCGTCGGTGTTGAGTACCTCGGTCGTCCTGCCGCCGTAGTGCCGCACCACGTCACCCGGACGCCACGCGCTGCCGCTGGGCATGTTCTCCGCCAGCGGCGCCAGGGCGGTCACCCGTACCGGCAGCCGCAGCCGGGCGGCGCCAAGCGTGGCACCGATCACCGCGGCCGCACCACCCATGTCCTTGCGCATCAGCTTCATGCCTTCGACCGTCTTGATCGAGATGCCGCCGGAGTCGAAGGTGATGCCCTTGCCCACCAGTACCACGTGCCGCCGCGCGCCCCGCGGGCGCCAGCTCAGCTCGACCAGCCGGGGACCGCGGGCGGAGCCGCCACCCACGGCGAGGATGCCGCCGAAGCCCTCGGCGCGCAGGTCGGCCGGCTCCCGTACGGTCAGCCGCACCCCGCTGGTATCGGCGGCGGCGCGGGCCACCCGGTCGGCGAACCAGGCCGGTGACTTCTCCGCGCTGGGCGCGTTGGTCAGGTCCCGGGCCAGGTAGGTGGACTCCGCGACGGCGAGCGCCCGGGCCAGCGCGGGCTCCAGGGCCGCCGGGTCGTCGACGGTAACGGTGACCTGCCGCAGGGCGCGGGCGCCGGGCTGCTTCTCCGGCGCCAGGCGGTACCGGTACGCCGCCAGCAGCAGGCCCTCGACGAACCCGCGCAGTTCACCAGGTCCGGTACCGGCGGGCAGGGCCACGGTCACCCCGCGCTCGCGCAGGGCGGCCCGGGTCACCGCCGCGCCGGCCGTCCGGAAGCTGGCCTCGTCACCGGCTCCGACGCCGGTGAGCAGGACCCGCCGGGTACGCCGCCCCGGGCGTACCAGTACCTGCGTGCTGCCCGCGGCGCCGCTGTGCTCGGTGGCGTCCAGGTACGCGGCCAGCTCCGCACGGAACTCCTCGGACAGCGGTACCGGCAGCTCCGGTACCCCGGCCCGTCCCCCGTCGCCGTCCACACCGGACACCAGCAGTGCGAGCACCGCGGCGTCTCCCCGTGCGGCCGACAGCCGAACCGTGAGCACAGCCATCCCTTCTACTGTTCGAATCCGGTGGCGATGCCGGAGCGCCACACCGCGCCAGGTGCCGAGCAGCCGCGAGCGGCCGTGCCGGTGCGTACCGGCCGGATCCGTGCGAGGTGTGGCGGATCGACCAGAACGTCAGCCGGTGGCGGCCTTGAGCGCGTCCCCGAGCGCGTTCGCCTCGTCGGGAGTCATCTCGACGACTAGGCGGCCACCACCCTCCAGCGGGACCCGCATGACGATCCCCCGGCCCTCCTTGGTGACCTCCAGCGGACCGTCGCCCGTCCGCGGCTTCATCGCCGCCATCTTGTCTCCCCTCGCACCTTCAGCAGGCCAGAGCGGCTCCCTCGGCCCGCGAGACAACAACACCGCCGCCCGGGGCGGCCACCCCGACGCAGTGCCGACTAATGATTTTCCCTGATGAAGGTCCTCAAGCCCAAACTGACCCGGCATCCTTATGACACGACTATGGCAATCATGTCTGGATGATGTCACAATGAGCCGCCGTTTCTGGCGGCCCGGAGGCGAGCACCCCAACATCTCCCAGGAGGTTGGAAGACCGGCCATGCAGGCCCGCTCAGCCCTGTTCGACCTCTACGGCGACCACCTGCGCCCGCGGGGTGGCCAGGCCCCGGTGTCCGCGCTGGTCCGGCTGCTGGCGCCGCTGGGCATCGCGGCGCCCGCCGTGCGTACCGCCGTGTCGCGGATGGTACGGCAGGGCTGGCTGCAACCGGTACGGCTACCCGGCGGGCCGGGGTACGCGCTGACCCCGAAGGCGGCCCGCAGGCTGGACGACGCGGCCAGCCGGATCTACCGCACCACCCGGGTCACCTGGGACGGCACCTTCGACCTGGTCCTGGTGGACACCGCGGTGGCCCGGGGCGAGCGCAACCGGCTGGCCGGCACGCTGGCGTTCCTCGGGTACGGGCGGGTGGACGAGGCGACCTGGGTGGCCACCCGGCCCGCCCCGGACCTGCCGGGGGTACTGGCCGAGGCCGGGATGCGGTACGAGCGGTTCACCGCGCGGCACGCCGCCGGTACCTCGGGCGCGGCGGAACTGGTCCGGCGCGCCTGGAACCTGCCCGAGATCGCCAGCGCGTACGAGCGGTTCATCGAGGAGCTGCGGCCCATGGTGACCGCGATCGGCGAGGCGAGCGAGGACGAGGACGCGTACGCCGCCCGGTTCCGGCTGGTGCACTCGTTCCGTACCTTCCTGTTCCGCGACCCCCAGCTGCCCCCGGCGCTGCTGCCCCCGCGCTGGTCCGGCACCGCGGCCGCGGTGTTCTTCGACAAGCACGCCGCGCGGCTGCGCCCGGCCGCGGACCGCTACGTTGACCAGTGTGTCGCGCAGTCGGCCGGCCCCCTGCCGCCCACGCGGCTGTTCGTGCCCACCCTGACGAAAGGCCCCCGTCCATGAGCGCGAGTGCCGAGACCGTGAGTACCGAGCCCCTGCTGGTCGAGCGCGCGGACGGCGTGGTGACGCTGACGCTGCACCGGCCCGACTCACTGAACAGCCTGAACACGGCGCTGAAGGTGGCGCTGCGGGACACCCTGGCCGGGATCGAGCAGGACCCGGAGTGCCGGGCGGTGCTGCTGGCCGGCGCGGGGCGCGCCTTCTGCGTCGGGCAGGACCTGCGCGAGCACGTGACCCGGCTGGAGCAGGGCGACCGGGACCCGCTGGCCACCGTGCGGGAGCACTACAACCCCATCGCGACCATGCTCGGCGGGTTCGGCAAGCCGGTGGTGGCCGCGGTGCGCGGTGTGGCCGCCGGTGCCGGCGCGTCGCTGGCCCTGCTCGCCGACTTCCGGGTCGGCGGGCCCTCGACGAGCTTCCTGATGGCCTTCGCCAACGTGGGGCTGGCCGGGGACACCGGCGTCTCCTGGACCCTGCCCCGGCTGGTCGGGCACGCCAAGGCCATCGAGATGCTGCTGCTCGCCGAGCCGGTGAAGGCGCCCGACGCGGCACGGCTGGGGCTGCTGACGTCGCTGGTGGACAGCGACGAGGAGGTACTGCCGGCGGCGCGGGCGCTGGCCGCCCGGCTCGCGGCCGGACCTACCGTGGCGTACGCGGCGATCAAGCGGGCGATGGCGGTGGGCGAGGCGGGTACCCTCACCGACGCGCTCGCCGCCGAGATGCACGCGCAGGCGATCGCCGGCGACACCGAGGACCACCGGGCGGCCACCGCCGCGTTCGTGGCCAAGCAGAAGCCGGTCTTCACCGGCCGCTGATCAACCGTCCTCCTCCGGGTCGAGGTTGGCCACCTCGCCCAGCAGGTACGCCTGCATGGCCAGTTCGTCACCGAGGGGCGAGACGAACGCGGGCAGCTCACGCGGGCCCAGCTCGCGCAGGTACGACCAGAACTGGCGTACCGCCTCGCCCCGGGTCTCCGCCTCGATCGGCAGGTACACGCTGACCAGCCAGGTCGGCTTGCGGGCGGGGGTACCGGCGGCCCGGTCAGCCAACCGGCACCGCCGGTACGTGGCACCCGGCGATGTGGTCGTCGACCAGCCCGGCGGCCTGCATCAGCGCGTACGCCGTGGTGGGCCCGACGAACCGGAAGCCACGCTTCTTCAGGTCGCGCGCCATCGCGGTCGACTCGGGCGTGGTCGGCGCCACCTCGGCGAAGCTCGCCGGCCGGTGCTTGCGCGGTGGCGGGGCGTACGACCACAGCAGCGCGGCCAGCCCGTCCGGCAGCTCCAGCGCGGCGCGCGCGTTGACCAGCGTCGCCTCGATCTTCGCGCGGTTGCGCACGATGCCCGCGTCGGCCAGCAGCCGCGCCACGTCCGCCTCGCCGTACCCGGCGACCTTCCCGATCCGGAAACCGTCGAACGCGGCCCGGAACGCCGGGCGCTTGCGCAGGATGGTCAGCCAGGACAGGCCGGACTGGAACGCCTCCAGCGTGAGCCGCTCGTACAGGCCGTCGTCGTCGCGGATCGGCTTGCCCCACTCGGTGTCGTGGTACGCGAGGTACTCCGGGGCGCTGCCGGCCCAGCTGCAGCGGGCGAGGCCGTCCGAACCCACCGTGAGATCCACTATGGCAGGGTACCCGCTTCGACCAGGCGTGCGAACCGGCGCAGCGCCCCGGTGAACGCGGCCTTCGAACCGGGCCACACCACCGGCCAGGCCAGCCGCCCGGCGATGCCCCCCGGCAGCTGGAACCACTCGTGCCACACCACCTGGGTCCGGCCACCCTCCATCGGCGTACACCGCACCACGCCCGGCCCGCGCAGGTACCGGCCCTGGTGCAGCACGCGCACCTCGTACGGCGGGTCCAGCCGGGTCACCCGCATCTCGTCGCGTACCACCGCCGGCCCGACCATGGTCACCGCCTCGACGATGCTGCCCACGCCGCCGTTCCCCTTGACCAGCCGCACCTTGGTGAAGGGCAGCCACTCGCCCTGCCGCTCCCACGCGACGAACGCGGCGTACACCCGCTCGGCCGGGGCGTTGACCACCACGGTCGCGGTGACCTCGGCGACGCCCGGCTCGCCGGGGCTCGGGG